>CAZPQP010000146.1:0-4899 GCA_964588635.1 uncultured Bifidobacterium sp. | reverse complement strand
ACCGCGTGCTCGGGATGCGGCATCAGCCCGCAGACGTTGCCCGCGGCATTGGTGATGCAGGCGATGCGATCGGTGGCGCCGTTGATGTCCTCGCTGTAGCGCAGCAGGATCTGTCCGTTGGCCTCGAGCTCGGCGAGCCCCTCCTGCGGATGGAACCACGCGCCGTCGCCGTGCTTGACGGGCACGGTGATCGACGCGCCGACGGGCCGGTTGCCGATCCACGGCGACTCGGTCTGGACGATCAGGTCCACGTCGCGGCAGATGAAGCGCTGGCCGTGGTTGGGCGTGAGGATGCCGGGCAGGAGGTCGGCCTCGCAGAGGATCTGAAAGCCGTTGCAGATGCCCAGCACCGGGCCACCGGCAGCGGCGAAGTCCGCCACGGAGGCCATGATCGGCGCGAAGCGCGCGAGCGCACCGCAGCGCAGGTGGTCGCCGTAGGAGAACCCGCCGGGCAGCAGGATCGCGTCGACGCCCTTCAGGTCGGTATCGCCATGCCAGAGCGGCACGGGCGTGCCGCCGACCGTCGAGACCGCGCGCAGCGCGTCGCGATCGTCGAGCGAGCCGAGGAACGTGATGACGCCGACCTTAGCCAACGATCACCTCGAAGCCCTCGATCAGGTCGTTCGAGAGCACCTTGGCCGCGGCCTCCTCGCCGATGCGCTTCGCCTCGGCCGCATCGTCGGTGGCGACGTCGAGGTCGAAGATCTTGCCGGCGCTGACGGCGGCGACGCCGTAGCCGAGCCCGTTGAGGGAGCGGCCGATGGCCTCGCCCTGCGGATCGCGGATGCCCTGCTTGGGCCGAACGAGGACGGTGACTCTCACCGCTCCACCTCCATCTTGTCGAGATAGTCGTCGAAGCTCGAATCGGTCAGGGCTTCGTAGGCCTCGCGGTAGCGGTTGGCCGTGCCGCGCACCACGTCGTCGGGCAGCTCGGGACCCGGTGCGGTCTTGTCCCAGTCGAGCGTCTCGAGGTAGTCGCGCACGTACTGCTTGTCGTACGACGGCGGCGAGATGCCGGTGCGGTAGCCGTCGACGGGCCACCAGCGCGACGAGTCGGGCGTCATCACCTCGTCGCCCAGCACGAGGCGGCCGTCGGCGTCGTAGCCGAACTCGAACTTCGTGTCGGCGAGGATGATGCCGCGCTCACGGGCGTGCGCGGCGGCGTGCTCGTAGAGCGCGAGCGAGGCGGCCTCGACGGCGGCGAATTCCTCGGCGCCGATCAGGTTGCGCGCCTGATCGACGGTGATGTTCTCGTCGTGGTCGCCCATCTCGGCCTTCGTGGCGGGCGTGAAGATCGGCGTCGGCAGCTGCTGCGCCTCCTCCATGCCCTCGGGCAGACGGTGGCCGGAGACCTCGCCGCCGCTCGCGCGGTAGTCCTTCCAGCCGGAGCCGGCCAGGTAGCCGCGCACGACGCACTCGATCGGCAGCATCGTGAGCTTCTCGCAGAGCATCGCGCGGCCGCGCAGCTCGGGCGCGCTGGCCTCGTCGGGCAGCTCGCCGGGCCAGGCGCCGCGCAGGTGGTTGGGGACGATGCCCCGGGTGCGGTCGAGCCAGAACAGCGTCATGCCCGTGAGCACGCGTCCCTTGTCGGGAATCGGGTTGGGCATGATCACGTCGAAGGCGCTGATGCGGTCGCTCGCCACGAGCAGGAGCCCGTCGGAGCCGAGGTCGTAGATCTCGCGGACCTTGCCGCGCCCGATCAGGTACCGCTCGAGGCCGGCGCTCATGCGCCGAGCCGCCCGAACGGGATCTCGGTGCTGGCGAGCACCTCGTCGAGCGAGAACGCCTTGTCGATCACGGCCGCGTCGAGCTGCTGCGCGTCGGGATCGGCGAGCACGAGGTCGCGCAGGTGCTCGCCCGTCTCCCACGCCTGCAGCGCGTTGCGCTGGACGACCACGTAGGCGTCCTCGCGGGTGAGCCCCGCCTCGACGAGCGCGAGCAGGACGCGGCCGGAGAACGGCAGGCCCTGCGAGGCGTCGAGGTTCTGGCGCATGCGCTCGGTGCGCACCACGAGGCCCTGGATGACCCACGTGAACTTGGCGAGCATGTAGTCGAGCAGGATCGACGAGTCGGCGAGCACGACGCGCTCGGCCGACGAGTGCGAGATATCGCGCTCGTGCCAGAGCGGCATGTCCTCCATGCCGACAACGGCGTTGCCGCGCAGCACGCGGGCCAGGCCGGAGATGCGCTCGCACGTGATCGGGTTCTTCTTGTGCGGCATGGCCGACGAGCCCTTCTGGCCCTTGCCGAACGGCTCCTCCGTCTCGCGCACCTCGCTGCGCTGCAGGTGGCGGAGCTCCGTGGCGAAGCGGTCGAGCGAGCCACCGGCGATCGCGATGGCGCTGAGGTACGCGGCGTGGCGATCGCGACACACCACCTGCGTGGAGGCCGGCTCGACGCCGAGGCCGAGCGCGGCGAGCACCTGCTCCTCGACACGTGGATCGATGTTGCCGTACGCGCCGACGGCGCCCGACAGCTTGCCGACGGACACGCCGTCAACGGCCTGAGCGAGGCGCGCATGCGCGCGCTCGAGCTCGAAGACCCAGCCGAGCAGCTTGAGCCCGAACGTGGTCGGCTCGGCGTGCACGCCGTGCGTGCGGCCCATGCACGGGGTGGCGCGATGCTCCAGCGCACGCTCGAGCACAGCGGCACGCGCCTCCTCGAGCCCCTGCAGCAGGATCGCGCCGGCGTCGCGCAGCTGCAGAGCGAGCCCCGTATCCACCACGTCGCTCGAGGTGAGCCCGTAGTGGAACCAGCGCGCAGGCGGCCCGACCTGCTCGGCGATCGCCTCGGTGAAGGCGATCACGTCGTGGTGCGTGCGCTCCTCGATCTCCTTGGCCCGCGCCACGTCCACACGGGCCTTCTCCCGGATCGCCGCAGCGTCCTCGGCCGGCACCACGCCGAGCGCCACGTGCGCGTCGGTCGCGGCGAGCTCGACCTCCAGCCATGCGCCGAGTCGTCGCTCGTCTGTCCAGACGGCGCCCATCCCAGGTCGCGTGTAGCGGGAGATCACTCCCACCAGACTAGTCAGGGAGCCGGATGGCGGGCGCTGCTAGCCCTGCGAGTCGGAACCGATGTCGCGCCGCAGCTGCATGCCGTCGAACGCGATCTTGGCCGCTGCCTCGTACGCCGCTGCCTGCGCTGCAGCGCCGTCTGCGCCGCGCGCGGTGACGGCGAGCACGCGGCCGCCGGCCGTCACGAGCTGACCGCCGTCGATCGCCGTGCCGGCGTGGAACACCGCGACGTCGCGCTGGCGTCCTGCCTCGGCCACGCCGTTGATCGGCGTGCCCGACTCGGACGAGGCCGGATAGCCACGCGAGGCGAGGATCACCGTCACGGCGGCGCCGGGAATGGTGCGCAGCGTGCCGTCCTGCAGCGTGCCATCTGCGCACGCCATCAGAAACGGCAGCAGGTCCTCGCCGAGGCGCGGCAGCACGGCCTCGGTCTCGGGATCGCCGAAGCGGACGTTGAACTCGAGCACGCGGGGGCCGGTCGCGGTGAGCATCAGACCCGCGTACAGACAGCCCGAGAACGGGATGCCGCGCCGCGCGAGCTCGCGCAGGATCGGCTTGTGGACGGTCTCGACGATGCGCTGCGCCTCCTCGTCGGAGACACCGGGCGCCGGCGAGATCGCGCCCATGCCGCCGGTGTTCGGACCGGTGCCGCCCTCGCCGATGCGCTTGTAGTCGCGCGCGCTCGGCAGCGGCACGGCCGCCTCGCCATCGCACAGCGCGAGCACCGACAGCTCGGGGCCCTCCATGCGCTCCTCGATCACCAGGGTGGTGCCGGCGTCGCCGAGCGCGCCGTCGAGCAGCTCCTGCGCGGCCCGCTCGGCCTCGGCCGCGTCATCGCAGATGATCACGCCCTTGCCGGCGGCCAGACCGTCGGCCTTCACGACGCACCGGCCACCGAGAGCGGCGATCGCGTCGCGCGCCTCGGCGAGCGTGGTGACGGTGAACGCCTTGGCGGTATCGACGCCGGCGGCCTCGAGCAGCTCCTTGGTGAAGGCCTTCGAGCCCTCGACCTGCGCGGCCGCGGCGCTCGGACCGAAGACGGCGATGCCCGCCGCGCGCAGACGATCGGCGACGCCGAGCACGAGCGGCACCTCCGGCCCGACGACGACGAGGTCGACGCCGAGCTCCTGCGCGAGCGCGACCTGGCCGTCGATGTCATCGACCTTGACGGGGTGGCACTTGCCCACCAGCGCGATCCCGGGATTGCCGGGCGCGGCGTGGACTTCGAGGCAGTGCGGGCTCGCCGCGATCACCGAGACGAGCGCGTGCTCGCGCCCGCCGCCGCCGACGACGAGGACCCTCAACGTGCGCTCCGCGCCACGGCCTCCATGCCGTGCGGCGCGAGCACCTGATCCCGGCGGACGCCGACACCCACGAGCGTGACCGGGATGCCGAGCTGGTCGGCGACCCAGTCGACGTAGTCGCGCGCGGCCTGCGGCAGCTGGTCCCACTCCGTCGCGTCGGAGATGTCGGTGTTCCAGCCCGGACGCTCCTCCCACACCGGCTCGGCATGGTGGAAGTCGGACTGGTGCGCCGGAAACTCCTCGGTGATCGTGCCGTCGGGCAGCCTGTACGCCACGCAGACGGGGATCGAGTCGAACTCGCTGAGCACGTCGAGCTTCGTCAGCACCAGCTCGGTGAGGCCGTTGAGGCGCACGGCGTAGCGCAGGCCGACGAGATCGAGCCAGCCGCAGCGGCGCTCGCGGCCCGTCGTCGTCCCGAACTCGGCGCCGATGTCGCGGATCTTCGCCCCGCGCTCCTCATCGGCCTCGCTCGGGAACGGGCCCGCGCCGACACGCGTGAGGTACGCCTTGGCGATGCCGAGCACGCTGTCGATCTTGGTCGGGCCGACGCCCGTGCCGGTGCACGCGCCGCCCGCGATCGG
>CAZPQP010000145.1:0-4935 GCA_964588635.1 uncultured Bifidobacterium sp. | reverse complement strand
GCGGCCCTGGCCTGCAAGACGCCGATGAAGAAGTTCGTCGACGCGGGGCACACGATCACGGTCTCGCCGATGGGCAACCTGCCCGTCATCAAGGACCTCGTCGTGGACATGGCGCCGTTCTGGCAGAAGATCCGGGCCGTCAAGCCGTACCTCGACACCAAGGACGCCGACACGCCGGAGAAGGAGTGGCGCGTCGACCCGGCCGATACCGATCTGATCCACAAGGAGTCGCTCTGCATCCTCTGCGGCTGCTGCGTCTCCGAGTGCAACTCGATGGAGTCGGATCCGGACTTCCTCGGGCCCGCGGCACTGGCGAAGGCCTACCGCTTCGTCGGCGACGCCCGCGATCAGGACACCCGTGAGCGCCTGCGCGACCTCAACGGCTCGCACGGCATCTGGGACTGCACCCGCTGCTACTTCTGCAATCAGCGCTGCCCGAAGCACGTCGATCCGCGCGACGCGATCGCCAAGCTCGGCGCCGAGTCCTTCAAGGAGGGCTTCACGCGCGACGAGGGAGCCCGGCACGCGAAGGTGTTCGTCGACTCGACGTACAAGGGCGGCTACCTCCGCGAGACGGAGCTGGTGCCGAAGACGATCGGCCCGGTGAACGCCATCAAGGACATGCCGTTCGCGCTGCAACTGGCGCGTGCCGGCAAGGTGCCGAATCCGCTCTCGCCGCACAAGGCGAAGGACAATGACGAGGTCAAGCGGCTGTGGAAGCTGCTTGAGAAGGAGGCGAAGGAGCAGCCGCGGCGCGCCACGGCCAAGCATCCCGACGCCGTCCAGGGAGACTGAACATGCAGGATCGCTACGCCTACTACCCCGGTTGCCTCGCCAGCCTGTCGCAGAAGGAGCTCGACTCCTCGACGCGTGCCATCGCCAAGAAGCTCGAGATCGAGCTCGTCGAGATGCCGAGCGTCACGTGCTGCGGGGCCGGCGACATCCACGAGGCGAAGCCCGACTACTACCTGCACATCTCCGCGCGCATCCTCGGCCAGGCCGAGCAGATGGGCTGCGAGACGATCCTCACGATCTGCAACGTCTGCACCCTCAACCTGCGCCAGGCCAACAAGGCCCTGCAGGAGGACAAGGACCTGCTCAACCGCGTCAACGACAACCTCAAGCAGGTTGGCGCTGCGACGTACCAGGGCGGCGTCGACATCCGGCATCTCCTCTGGGAGGTCTCGGCCGGTGAGGGCTACGACCGCTTCAAGAGCATCGCCGTCCAGAGCCTCGAGGGGCTCAAGGTCGCACCGTTCTACGGCTGCCAGATCCTGCGCCCGGCGAAGATCCTCGGCTTCGAGAACTCGGATCGCCCCGAGTCGCTCGAGCGTCTGATCACGGCGTGCGGTGCCGAGCCGATCGACTACCCGGCCAAGGTCAAGTGCTGCGGCTTCCCGATCGTCCTCGCCCGCGAGGACGTCGCCCTCGGCGAGCTCGTCCAGCCGCTGCAGCAGGCCACGGAGGCCGGCGCCGACGTGATCGTCACGCCGTGCCCGCTCTGCCACCTCTCGCTCGACGCCTGGCAGCGCAAGGCCAGCGCCTTCGCCGGCAGCGACTACCAGATCCCGATCCTGCATCTCGCCCAGCTGTTGGGTGCCGCGGCCGGTATCGAGGAGTCGGAGCTCAAGTTCAAGCGCCACGTCACGCGCCTGAGCCCGGAGATCAAGGCCAAGCTGAAGGTGCCGTCGGCTGTCGGTACCCAGGCGTAGGTCACGGGCCGCCGGGCGTCCGGTAGGCTTGGCCGCATGGGTCTGAAGACGAAGCTCTTCCAGGGCGGGGTCAACGCTGCGGTACAGGCTGCGCAATCGCCGAAGACGTACGCCGCGGCGGCGCAGTTCGCGCCGTTCCTGAAGAACGGCGTCACCGGGGCCATGCTGCGCGGCTCGTCGCGCAACGCGACCGTCGAGGCGGTTGCCGGCGTCGCCGAGCTCGGCGTGCATCCCCTGGTCGAGCGCATCGGTTCGGGCATGCTGACGGCCATCGACTTCGCGGTCGGGCAGTTCGCCAGCAGCGCCGCCGTGCGCGCCGACGTCACACGCGTCGTGCGCAACGAGCTGGATGAGCGTGCGCTCGAGCGCCAGGTCGTGCGCGACGCGGCGTGGAAGGGCGCGGCGCGCGGCGCGGTCAGCGCGATTCCCGCGGTGATCCCCGCCGCCGGCACCGCCATCGAGCTGGCGACCGCCGTCGCCGATCAGCTGGTCCGCACCGTCGCGGAGGCCCGCATGGTCCTCGCGCTCGCGCATCTGCGCGGCCTCGACGTCCAGCAGGTCGAGCTCCGGCGCCTCGACATCCTGCTCGTGCTCGGCCTGTCCGCGGGCGCGGCCGAGATCGACGGCGACATCATCCGCGTGCAGGACCTCGAGATCTCGATCGCCGAGCTGCAGTCGGGATCGATTCCACCCGAGGCCGCCCTCGCGCTCGGCACCGCCGTCGGCACCGACATCGTCGCCAGCATCGCGAAGCGCCGTACCGCCGGCGTCCTGCTGCGCCTGCTGCCGGGCGGCATGAGCGTCGTCGTCGCGGCATGGTACGACTGGCGCGCGACGGGAAACACGGGAAAGCACGCCGTTGCGTACTTCGACGTGGTCGCACCGTTGACAGACGCGTCGCCTTCCGCGCGTCCGTAGCGCGACCCGGCTGACGCACCATGCGGGCATGACCCGTCGCTCCCCGCTGCTGATCCTCCTCGTGCTGCTCGCCGCCGTGGTGATCGCGCGTCTCGTGCCCGTGCCGGCGCCCGAGCGGGTCACGGGCGGCAGCGGGCCGGTGGCCGCCGGTCCGGCGGTCGTCCTCGAGGTCCTCGACGGCGACACGATCCGCGTGCGAATGGCGGGATACGAGGGACCGGTGCGGATCGTCGGGATCGATACGCCCGAGATCGAGCACCCCGGCAAGCCTGCCGGCTGCTTCGGGGAGCAGGCGGCTGCCGCGACGCGCGACTGGCTGCTGGGCCGCACGGTGGCGCTCGTGCCGGCGCGGGAGCAGCGCGATCGCTATGACCGCCTGCTCGCGCGGGTCGAACCGTCTGATGGGCCGATCGCCGGACGGGATCTCGCCCGAACGCTCGCGCTCTCGGGGCTTGCGCGTGCGCTGACGATCGCGCCGAATTCGGAGGACGCCGCGGCGATCGGGATCGCCGTACGCAGTGCGCAACGCCACGCCCGCGGTCTATGGGCGGCGTGCGGGTTCGCCGCGGCCTTCCCCGGCAAGGAGTCTGCCGACGGCGGGTAGGCTGTGATCGTGCGCGTGCTTCCTCTGATCGGTCTGGCGGTCGCCGGCCTCGCCGCTGGTGCGCTTGAGGCGATGGCGGTGATGCGCATCGATCGCGATCTCCCTGTGCGCGACCTCGACCCGCGCCTGCACGGACTGCGGATCGCGCATGTCTCCGACCTCCACCTGGGCGCACCGGGCGTCAACAGCATGGCCGCCTGGCGCGCGTTCGAACTCCTCGATGAGGCAGCGCCCGATCTGATCGCCGTCACCGGCGACCAGCTCAGTCACGCACGCGGGGCGGACGAGCTGCTCGAGCTGCTCCGCTCCTTCCACGCGCCGCTCGGCACCGTGGCGATCCTCGGCAACCACGACCTCGGGTACGTGCGGGACCCCTTCTCCAAGGCGGGGCCGGTACCCGACTACGCCTCCGCCGGCGTCACGCTGCTGCGCGACGAGACGATCGTGCTCGAGCACGACGGTGCGCGGATCGCGATCAGCGGGATCGAGCCGCGTCAGCAGGAGAAGCCGCAGGTGCTGCCGCCCCATGGTCAGCCGCTGCTGGCGCCGTGGCCGGAGAGCGATGCCGAGCTCCACGTCGTGCTCTCGCACTATCCCGACCTGTTCGATGTGCTGCCGGCAGGCAGCCGCGACCTCGTCCTCGCGGGGCACCTGCACGGCGGCCAGGTCTGCATCCCGTGGCCGTCGGGGCGCATTCGGCTGTCCCAGATCAACCACGCCTACACCGACGGCATCTTCACCCGCGGTGACGCGGCAATGCACGTCTCCCGTGGCGTCGGCACGACCTTCGTGCCATTCCGCTACTTCGCCCGGCCGGAGATCACGATCCTCCGCCTCGTACCCGCCGCTGGTTAACAGAGGGGTCTGACCCCTCTGTTAACCACACGCGCCGCGGAGGGGCGATCGGACTTGGGTAGGATCAGCGCATGGCGATCACGTCCCTCGTCCGCGCCTCGCTCCACGACGCGCCCGAGCCGTGCCGGACGTGCACCTGGTGGCAGGGCGGCACGCGGACGACCGATAAGGAACGCTGGGCCGCCGGTGTGGAGGGGCGCTTCGGTGCGTGGGGGATGCTGTACCGGGAGGACGACCGGACCGTCGGGATCGTGCAGTACGGGCCGTCTGCCGATTTTCCCTATGCCCGTCGGCTGCCGGCCGGGCCGCCGTCGCGCGACGCCGTGCTGATCACCTGCGCCCTCATCGATCCAACGACCGGACCGTGGGTCGTGCAGCGCCTCCTTCTCGCCGTGGCGGGCGAGACGCGGGATCGCGGACTGATCGCCCTCGAGGCCTTCGCCACCCCCGTCGAGCGTCCTGACGCACCGCACCTCGTGCCCCTGCCGCGTGCCGAGCTCGAGGACATCGGCTTCGTGTCCGTCCGCGAGGCCGGCGAGGTCGCGCTGATGCGCCTCGACCTGCGCGGCCTCATCACCGTGCCGGCCGGCGAGGCATCGCTGCTCGATCGTGTACGCGAGGAGATCGCCGAGCGGCGCGCGAAGCGCATGCCGGCGCGGTCCTAGATGCAGGCCAGTCGCCCCGGGTGGGGCGGCTGGTTCCCTGAGGGAGGAGAGAGAAGCAGGCTGCTCGGGCGGGACCGAACGCGGCGCGTCGGAAAGCATCCGGCAGCCTGCATGGGGAGTCTCGCGCCGGGGTGGTCCGGCCTGTCAGTAGTCCGTGGGCGAGGTGGTGCGGGGGAGTACG
>CAZPQP010000144.1:3309-4974 GCA_964588635.1 uncultured Bifidobacterium sp. | reverse complement strand
GAGATCGGCAAGGACCTGATCCGCGCCTCGGCCGAGCAGGTCAAGCGCCTCAGCCTCGAGCTCGGCGGCCACGCGCCGTACATCATCTTCGACGACGCCGACCTCGACGAGGCGGTTGACGGGCTGATCGCCTCGAAGTACCGCAACGCGGGCCAGACCTGCGTCTGCGCCAACCGCGCGTTCGTGCAGCGCGGCGTCTACGACGCGTTCCTCGCCAAGCTGACCGCCAAGGTCGAGGCGATGAAGGTCGGCCACGGCCTCGCCGAGGGCACCGTCATCGGACCGCTGATCGACAGCCGCGCGGTCGACAAGGCCGACGAGCACGTGCAGGACGCCGTCGCCAAGGGCGCGAAGCTGGTCACGGGCGGCACGCGCCTCACGGAGGGCGAGTTCGCGAACGGCGCCTTCTACGCGCCGACCATCCTCGACGGCGTGACCAAGGAGATGGACATCTTCTACGAGGAGACGTTCGGTCCGGTCGCCGGTCTGACCGTGTTCGACACCGAGGATGAGGTCATCGAGCTCGCCAACGACTCGATCTACGGCCTCGCGTCGTACTTCCACACGAAGGACTACGCGCGCCTGATGCGCGTCGCCGAGCGCCTCGAGTACGGCATCGTCGGCGCCAACGCCGGCATCATCTCGGCCGCCAACGCGCCGTTCGGCGGCGTCAAGCAGTCGGGCTACGGCCGCGAGGGCGGCTCGGTCGGCATCGACGAGTACCTCGACGTCAAGTACGTCCTGATGGGCGGCGTGGGGACGGTCTGATGCGCGCCGTCCGCCAGCACGCCTACGGCGAGCCGCTCGTCGTCGAGGAGCTCGACCAGCCGACCGTCGCGGCGGGCGAGTCGCTCGTGACGATCGCCTACGGCGCGGTCAACCCCCTCGACGTGTGGATTGCCAACGGCGCGGTGGCGGCGGCGGGGCCCCTGCCACGGACGCCGGGCTGCGAGGGCGTGGGCACGACGGCCGATGGCGCGCGCGTCGCGTTTCGCGGCGCCGGTTGCGGCCTGGTGCGCGATGGTGCGTGGGCCGAGCAGGTCGCGGTGCCGGACGCCGCGCTGGCGGCGATCCCCGCTGGCTGCTCCGACGCCCAGGCCGCTGCGCTCGGCATCCCGGGCGTGACGGCGTTCGACTGCCTCGAGGCGGCGGAGGTCGGTGCCGGCTCCACGGTCCTGATCCTCGGCGCCTCCGGTGGCGTCTCCACGATCGCGATGCAGCTGGCCAAGGCCCACGGCGCGCGCGTGATCGCGCAGACGTCGTCGCCGAATCGCGTGGGGCAGATCTCGCGCTACTGCGATGAGGTCGTCGTCGCCGCGGCCGACGCGCTCGAGGCCGAGGTGCGGGAGATCGCCCCCGACGGCGTCGACGCGATCCTCGATCCGCTCGCCGGTGCCTTCTCGGAGCCCTGCATCAAGCTGCTGGCCGCCAAGGGCACGCTCGTGCTCTACGGCGCCAGCGCCGGTCCGTCGTTCTCGTTCGGCCCGCAGGAGATGTACCGCAAGAACGCACGGGTGGTCGGCTACAGCGGCCTGCCCGTCGCGCCCGCGGCGACCGCCCGCACGATGGAGGCGCTGTTCGCGCTCGTCGCCGCGGGCACGCTCGAGGCCGTGATCAGCGACGAGCTGCCCTTCGAGGACGTCAACGAGGCGCTCCAGCGCATCA
>CAZPQP010000144.1:0-3209 GCA_964588635.1 uncultured Bifidobacterium sp. | reverse complement strand
GCGACCGTCGCGACGATGATGAAGGCCGTGTCGGGCGCGCGGCCCTTCTGGATCGTGCGGATCGCCATGCCGATCACGATCGTCAGCAGCCAGACCGGGACGATGCGCGCCAGCGAGCGCGGCGCGCGCTGGAGGCGCAGGGCGAATGCGCCGACGACGTACCCGACGAGGAACGGCCACGCCACGCCGATGACGCCCGCCAGCGCGGTGCCCTCGTTGTGGCTCTGGCGTCCGATGATCGCGAACACGATGATCCACGCGACGTCGAGGAGGAGCCACGGCATACGATGATGATCGCATGAGCGATCGCCACGAACCCGCACTCGTCCTCGCCGTCGGCGGCGGGCTGGCTGCCGTGCGCACGGACGCGGGGGAGGAGCGCATCGCGAAGTTCGCGGGTCGGCTCGACCGGCGTCCGGTCGCGGGCGATCGCGTGCAGCTGCTGGTCGAGGCGGAGGAGGGCGGGCGCATCGACGTGATCGAGCCGCGGCGCACCGAGCTGCGGCGCCAGCAGCGCATGCGCTCGGAGGGCGAGCGCGCGATGAAGGAGCAGGTGCTCGCCGTCAACGCCGAGTGCGTGCTGATCGTCGCCTCGATCGCCGATCCCCCGCTGCGACGCGGCCTGATCGACCGCATCCTGGTCGCCGCGTGGCGCGGCGGCATGGAGCCCCTGCTCGCGATCACGAAGGAGGACCTCGCCGAGCGCGCGGACGAGGATCCCGAGGTGGTGCTGGCGGACTATCGCGCGATCGGCGTCGACGGCGTCGTCGTCGATGTGCGCACGCCCGCCGGAGCCGACGCCGTGCGCACGCTGCTCGCCGGAAGGACGGCCGCCGTCGTCGGCCACTCCGGCGTCGGCAAGTCCACGCTCGTCAATGCGCTCACGGGCGGGGGGCAGGTGACCGGGGCGATCCACGAGCTGTCCGGTCGCGGCCGCCACACCACGACGACGGCGACCTGGCTCGACATGCCGAGCGGCGGCGCCCTGATCGACCTGCCGGGCATCCGCAGCTTCTCGCTCGCCGGCATCACCCCGGACGATCTCGCCAGCGCCTTCGGCGACATCGCCGAGGCCTCGGCCGAGTGCCGCTTCACGGACTGCCGCCACGTGGGCGACGAGGGGTGCGCCGTCGAGCGGCTGGTCGAGCCGGCGCGGCTCGCGTCCTATCGCAAGCTGCTCAACGAGCTCGAGACGACGTAGGAGAGGCAGAGGCTGTGCGCCTCTGCCTCCATCCCGCGTCAGATGCGGCCGAGGGCCTTCTTGATGCGCTCGAGCTCCTGCGACTGCCGCGCGAGCTCCTCGAGCTGGGCCTCGAGCGCCGCGACGTGCTGGTGCAGCGCGTCGATCGCGGCGCGGGCGTCCGCGGCCAGGCGATCGGTCTGGCCGCCGACGGCCTTGCGCGTCGCGACCTTGGCCGTCTTCGCAGACTGGCGCACTCCGCCGCCGCCGGGCTGGCGCTTGGCCATGCGGTAGTACGTGGTGGTGACGGTGGCGGCCGAGCGTCCGGTCTCCTTCGCGACCTGCGCGAAGGCCTCCGTCTTGTTCATGCCCGCGTCGATCAGCTTCTTGACCGCGTCGTAGGTCTCAGGACCGATCGAGCCGCGGGGGCCCTTGGTGGTGGCGCCGGATTCAGACATGCAAAGAAGATTGTCATATCTCACATGTCGATGTGGCAATGCAAATACACCATTTTCAAGAAAAGCGGCACATGCAAATGGCATTGGCGTCCGGTTTATTCCACAAGGCCCTCCCAGGCGGCGCCGAAGTCGGTCACAATGAGCGCATGCAGCGTCTTCTCCGTCTCTCGCCCCTGCTCGCCCTGCTCGCGCTGACCGCCGTCCTCGCGGGCTGCGGCGGCTCGGAGCTCGCCTCCGATCCGGGCAAGGTGCTGGCCGACGCCAAGCTGCCGCCGGCCGGGCCCAACGCCTCGACGTTCACGGCCGAGTTCGTGCCGGCTGCCGACGCCACGGCGCCTGACGCCGACAGCGGTGGGCTGGGCGGGATTGCCGGCCTCCTCGGCGGCCCGATCACGATCGAGGCCACGACCCAGGGCGACGCGGGAACGGGGCTGACGGCCGACGCCAAGATCACCGCCGGACCGCTCGACGTGCCGATCTCCCTGCGCGAGAACGCCAAGGACACGTGGGTGCAGATCGGCGGCCAGTGGTACGCACTCGGCCAGCCGCTCGGCATCGACTTCGGCGGCATCAGCAGCCAGCTCGGCGACGTCTCGACGCTGATCCGCGACCCCAAGGCCGTCGCGGTCGAGAAGGTCGGCGACGTCGAGTGCGACCGCATCAGCGGCAAGCTCGATCCGGGCGCGGATCTGACCGACCAGCTCGGCGAGCTCGCCGAGAACCTGCCGATCGACCTCGCCGCGCTCGCCGCCGGCGACGCGGACGCCAGCGTGTGGGTCGGACGCTCCGACGGGCTGATCCACCGCGTCCAGCTGAGCACGGCGCCCGGTGGTGATGTCGCCAAGAGCGGCGGCCTGCTCGTCGATCTCAGCGTCGTCGCCGCCGACCCGGTGACGGTCGAGGCGCCGGCCGACGCCAAGCCGATCACGGATCTGCTGACGGGCGCGCTCGGCGATGGCTCCGGTCTCGGCGGCCTCGGCGATCTGCTCGGCGGCCTCGATCTCGGTTCGCTGCTCGGCGGTGCGGGGGGTGCCGGCGGTCTCGACCTCGGCGAGCTGCTGGGCGGTGCGACGACCGGCGCTGCGGCGTGAGCGAGACGATCGTCGCCTGCGTGCAGATGCACGCGGATCGGCCCGTCGCCGACAACATCGAGGTGGCCGAGCGGCTCGTGGCGCGCGCCGCGGCCCGCGGGGCAGAGGTCATCTCCCTGCCCGAGCGGTGGAACGGCACCGGCACCGACGACGTGATGATCGCGGCCGCCGAGCCGCTCGAGGGCGAGAGCGCGCAGGCGATGGCCGCGTGGGCGAAGCGGCACGGCGTGTGGCTGCACGGCGGGTCGATCGGCGAGAACACCGAGCCCGGCGTGCGCGCCAGCAACACGACGCTGGTCTTCGACCCCGAGGGCAATCGGGTCTCCACGTACCGCAAGATCCACATGTTCGACATCGATGTGGCGGGGGCCGAGGCGCGCGAGTCGGCCGCCAACAAGCCCGGCGATCAGCTCGTGCTGAGCGAGGTCGCCGGCTGGCCGGTGGGACTGACCATCTGCTACGACCTGCGCTTCCCCGAGC
>CAZPQP010000143.1:0-5005 GCA_964588635.1 uncultured Bifidobacterium sp. | reverse complement strand
GGCGCGTCGCCACCGCTCGCCGACCTCACCCTCGAGGCGGCGGCCGACAGCGCCGCCGCGCTGATCGGTCGTCTCGGAGGGGCCGCCCACGTCGCGGGGCTGTCGATGGGCGGCATGATCGCCCTGCACCTTGCGCTGCGGCATCCTGACTGCGTTCGCTCGCTCGCGATCATCGACTCGAGCCCGGCCTTCGGCATGGACGGCACCGATCCGGACGCGTGGCGTGCCGCCCGGCTTGCGCCGCTCGACGGCGGCGCGCAGGTGCCCGACTTCGCCGAGCCCGTGCTGCGCGGGATCATGGCTCCGAACGCGTCCGACGAGGCCGTCGCCGCTGCCGTCGCGTCGATGCTGCGCGTCCCCCTCGACGGTCTGCGGCAGACGATCGCCGCCCTGCCCGGGCACGACGTCCGCGCACGGCTCGGCGAGATCACCGCGCCCACGCTCGTGGTCGTCGGCGAGCTCGACGAGGAGACGCCGCCCGCCTACTCCGAGGCGATCGCAGCGGGCATCCCCGGTGCGCGGCTCGCCGTGATCCCGGGTGCCGGGCACTACACGTCGTTCGAGGCGCCGGATGCGCTCAACGCGCTTCTGCGCGATCATCTGGACATGGTGGAGACCGCCTGATGGAGCACCGCACCCTCGACGTCTTCCGTCGCGCGCTGGCCGCGAGCGGCCTGACGCACGGTGAGGTCGTCGCCGTGCTGAGCGAGTCGATGAGCCGCACCGCGCTCGTCGATACCGCGCGCCTCGCGGCCGAGGATCTCGGCGGCCGCGTGGTCGACGTGCGGATGCCCACGCCGGCGAACCCCGGCCCGGTCGCGATCCGCTCCACCGGCTCGAGCATCGCGCTGCAGGGCAACCCCGCCGCGGTCGCCGCGCTCTGCGCCGCCGACCTCGTGCTCGACTGCACGGTCGAGGGGCTGCTGCACGCGCCTGAGCTGCCCGCGATCCTCGGTGCCGGCACACGCGTGCTGATGATTCCGAACGAGGATCCCGAGGCCTTCGAGCGCTGGGCGCCCGACGACGGTGCGCTCAAGGCGCGCGTGCTCGCCGGGCTCGAGCGCCTACGGACCGCCGAGGAGATGCACGTCACCTCGCCCGCCGGCACCGACCTGCGCATCCGCCTCGCCGGTGCCTTCACCGCCGGGTCCTGGGGCGCCACAGACGGTCCGGGCACGATCGCGCACTGGCCGGGCGGTCTCGTCGTCGCCTTCCCCGCCGCGGGCACCGTCGAGGGCACGCTGGTGCTCGCGCCCGGCGACGCCAATCTGACGTTCAAGGAGTACCTGCGCGAGCCGGTGCGCCTGACGATCACGGGCGATCGCGTCGTCGACATCGCCGGCGACAGCGTCGACGCCGATCTGCTGCGCTCGTACCTCGCCGCCTTCGACGAGGAGGAGGCCTACAGCGTGAGCCACGTCGGCTGGGGCATGAACCCGGCCGCGCGCTGGGATGCCCTGGTGATGGTCGACAAGCGCGAGACGAACGGCATCGAGCTGCGCGCCTTCGAGGGCAACTTCCTCTTCTCGACAGGTGCCAACGAGAACGCCGGCCGCTTCACCCGCGGCCACTTCGACTTCCCGATGCGCCACTGCACGGTCGCCCTCGACGGCCAGGTGGTCGTCGACGCCGGTCGCGTCGTCTGACGCCGCTGGTTAACAGAGGGGTCTGACCCCTCTGTTAACCACCTCAGTCCATGGTCGACGGTCGACGTCCTGTGGTGGTTAACAGAGGGGCCAGACCCCTCTGTTAACCACCGGCGTCAGAGAATCGCGCGGATCTGCTCCGCCGACGCTCCGTGGCGCTGCAGCCACGCGTGTGCGCGGCGCCGTGCTCCGGTGTCGGTCGTGGCCGTCGGGTAGCGGCGTCGCACTTGTCGTGCGAGCTCGTCCATGTCGGCCGGCGGTTTCGCCTGCTCGGCCTCGCCCGCGACCTCCGACGCCAACCGCCCGGCGAGCTGCGGGCTGAACCCGCGGCGGGCCAGGAAGCCGTACGCACGGGAGCGGCTGGCAGCGGTGCTCGGTCGCGCCGCGAGCAGACGGCGCGCCTCGGCCTCCTCGTCGAAGTCGGCGTAGACCTCCTCGATCGCGGCACTGATGTCGGTGTCGGCGAAACCCTGTTTGCGCAGGCGCTGCTGGGTGGAGAACGCGGCCTGGCCCGCGTCGCGGAAGCGTCGTGCGCGCGTGGCGGCGAGCACGCGGTCGTTGAGCGCACCGAGCTCCTCGCAGCGGTCGAGCGTGCGTTCGATCGTTGCAGCGTCGTGCCCCTTGCGCGCGAGGCGGTCGCGCAGCTGCCCGCGCGACGCCATCCGGAAGTCGAGCGAGCGGATCGCGTAGCTGAGCGCGGCGGCGGTATCGCGCTGCTGCTCGAGCCGAGTGCGGCGCGCCTCGTCGACCTCGCTGCCCAGATGCAGGTCCTCGTCAACGACGAGCGACGCCGGCAGCGTCGTCCAGTACGCGCCGTCGAGGTGCACCTTCACGGCCGGCTTGCCGTTGACGGCCGCCAGTCGCGTCACCTTGGCCATGGCCGCGGGCGTCAGCTCTCGCCGAGCTCGAACATCGCGTCGAGATCGTGGCGCGAGTACGCGCGGAAGGCCGGCAGCGTCTCGGTGCGGACGATGCCGTCGATGGCGAGCAGGCCACTCGTGACGAGGTCGGCCATCGCCTCGTTCGTCGGCACGCGGACGATCGCGACGAGGTCGTAGCGGCCGGCGACCGAGTGGACCTCGGCGACGCCATCGGTGGTGGCGAGACGATCGGCGACCTCCGCGAGGCGGCCGCGCTCGACGTCGATCAGGACGAATGCGGTGACCATGGCCACGAGTCTAGTCCTCGTCCCACAGCTCGGCCTTGATCATGTCCCACGCCTCGCCCGGGTCGCCCGGCATGGCGGGGATGTAGCGCGCGCCCTCGTGCGGCGTGGACGGCGGCGTCCACGAGCCGCGCTTCTGCAGCCGCCTGATGTTCGCGCGGTAAACCTCGTCAACCTCGGCGTGCGAGCCCGGCTCGTCCTTCAGCCACAGGTTCTTCGGGTGGATCGGCTCGTCGTACATGTCCTTGAAGAGCTCGGTGCGAAGGTCCTTCATCCAGTTCGAATTGAGGTTCATCGCGCGGAAGTTGCGCAGCGCCTCGATGTCGATGATGCCGGCGCAGAAGCTGTTCATGCCGCTCTGCGAGAGTCCGAGCACCTGCCCCTGGAAATCGACGATGTGGCCGTTGCCGCCGCCGATGTCGTACGGCTGCTCCATCTTCGGATGCACGTAGACCGGGCCGACGTTCGGGCACACCATGTAGAGCGAGTTGAAGTGCGCGTGCGCGCGGTTCTGCAGGAGCCACGTGCCGCCGGGGTCGGGGCCGAGCTGCGTCATCGGCACGGCCTCGCTCGGGCGGTACACGACCTCGGCACCGTTGAAGGCGAGGGCGCGGACGGCCTCGGGGTACTCGCCGTCGGAGCAGCAGATCGTGCCGATGTTCCCGATGTCCTTCGTCTTCAGCACGGGGTAGAACGCGTCGAGCCCCTCGCCGAACACCTCGACCCAGCGGTCGTAGACGTCGTGCGGGGTGGTGGAGCGCTCGCGGCACCAGAGGTGGTTCTTGGCCGCCTTGTGCACGATGCGCCCGTTCGGGCCGATCACGAACAGCATGTTGAAGAAGCGGTCGTCCATCACCTCGGGCAGGCGCGCCTTGCACTGCACGACGATGTACGTGCCGTACTGCTTGGCCAGCTTGCCGAGCCGCTGCGTCTCGGGCCCGGGCAGGTCGATGAACAGCTCGCGCGCGGCGACGGTGTGGGGAATGTCGAAGATCTCGTCGGTGAAGCCCGTCAGCGCACCCTCGGCGAGGGCGATCAGCTTGACGGGCATGTTGATGCCGATGATCGAGACGGCCGCGTGGATCGCGTCCTCGATCACGTCGAGGTTGCGCTCGATCTCGCTGCGCTTGGAGATGCCGCGGACCACCGTCGAGAGTCCCACTGCCATGTAGGGCGCTACGGGCCCCGTCTGCTTCGCCATGCCGTCCTCCTGTGGGGTGCAAGCGTACGCGAATGACGGGGGCTGGCTCTTGACACCGCCCGAGAGGGATTGGATACTGGATCCAATCTGCTCTGGAGGATCGACCGATGGCTGCAACCGAGACCGGCGCGAACGTGTCGGCACGCACCGGCGCCCAGTTCCTCGAGGGCCTGCGCAACGACCGCGACCGCGAGATCTGGATCGGTGGCGAATGCGTGACGAACCCGATGGACCACGAGTTCCTGCGCACGGGCGCCGAGGCGATCGCCCGCATCTACGACACGCAGCACGAGCACGCCGAGGTGTGCCTCGCGCCGAATCCCGATGACGGCAAGCTCGTCAACCGCACGCACCTGATCCCGCGCAGCCAGGACGACCTGATGAAGCGCCGCGCCTCGATGGAGATCATCGCGGCCGCGACCGGCGGGATGATGGGCCGCGTCCCTGACTATCTCAACGTCACGTTCGCCTGCTTCGCCGGCGCGAGCGAGGTCTGGGCGCGCCGTGGCAACGAGCGCGGTGCCGAGAACATCGTCAACTACCAGAAGCTCATGCGCGACCGGGATCTCTCGACGACGCACGCGATCATGAATCCCGTCGCTGACCGCTCGAAGCCGGATGCCCAGCAGATGGGCGGCGAGATCTCCCTGCACAAGGTCGGCGAGTGCGCGGAGGGCATCATCGTCCGCGGCGCGCGCATGCTCGCCACCCTTGCGCCGTTCGCCGATGAGATCTCGGTGTACCCCGGCTCGCCCCTGCAGGAGGGCGACGAGGCCTACGCGCTTGCGTTCGCGCTGCCGATGTCGACGCCGGGCCTGCGCTTCATCTGTCGCGACTCGTTCGCGAAGCCGAAGAGCACCTTCGACTATCCGCTCAGCGCGCGCTTCGACGAGATGGACGCGGTTGTGATCTTCGACGACGTCGTCGTGCCGTGGGATCGCGTGTTCCTCGATGGCGATCTCGCGGGCTACGACGAGGTCATCACCGACACCG
>CAZPQP010000142.1:0-5052 GCA_964588635.1 uncultured Bifidobacterium sp. | reverse complement strand
GCGTCTGCGACTACCCGACGATCCAGGACTCCGTCGGCGAGGCGATCATCGACACCAACGCGATGCGCTGCATGGACTACTCCATCGCCGCCGCCATGGACGCCGTCACGGAGAACGGCCAGCGCAAGCTGGAGCAGTCCGAGTACGCCCGCGGCAACTACCTCCACTGGCTCTGGCAGCTCAAGTTCGCGTGCGCCAAGAACTGCGGCCTCGTCGTCGACGAGATGATGCACTCCGCCGGCGGCACGTCGTACAAGAAGTCGCCGCTCGAGCTGGAGCGCTACGTGCGCGACGGCAAGGCCGGCTGGGTGATGGGCCCGACGAACGAGGTGCTGCGCCAGTTCGTCGGCAAGACCGCCCTGCTGGGCATGGAGTCGCTCGACTACTGGAACCAGGTCGTCAACGAGCGCTCGATCAAGAACGAGACCAAGAAGATGACACCCGAGCAGAAGAAGGCCCTCGCCGAGGAGCTCCTCGCCGAGGCCGCGCAGGGCTAGTCCGAATCGTCAAGGCCCCGGTTGCCGGCTGCAAGCCGGCAACCGGGGCCTTTTCGTTTTCCGAGACCGCCCCGCCGCAGCCCCGACAGGAGAGCACCTCAGATCGAAGGGGTCTGGCCCGCTTGTTCATGCCCAGAACAGCGCGGATGGCACCCGCTCGCCATCCATGGGCGTGAACAAGGGGGCCTGACCCCCGACATCACGAGCGGCCAGCAGCGCGCCCAAGCGGCACCTGCGCAGCCCGCCACCGCTCGACGGGTCGGTCGACGCGCGCTCCCCGCCGCGCCGGCCTCCCCTCCCCACCCGCCGCCCCGGATGCCGCGCCCACGGGGAGGCCGGCGCGGCGGCGAGCGCACGTCGACCGACCCAAGCGCCGCCTTCGGCGACGGCCGATTCACCTCAAGGTGATGCCGTCGCCTGGGTGGATCAACTTCGCCAGCAGGGACATTGGCTTGCGAGGTGCTTGACACCAGGCGACGCGATGACCTCGAGGTGAATCGGTC
This sequence comes from uncultured Bifidobacterium sp., assembly GCA_964588635.1. Classification (GTDB taxonomy): domain Bacteria; phylum Actinomycetota; class Thermoleophilia; order Gaiellales; family F1-60-MAGs149; genus F1-60-MAGs149. The sequence continues at coordinate 4,052 of CAZPQP010000142.1, read as the reverse complement.
GTTGCCGACCGAGCCACCTCGAGGCCTTCGCGTCGTCCGGGGTGATCAAGGGAACCCAACGAGAAAGGGCCCCGTGTCCCCGCCTTGCGGCGGGGACACGGGGCCCTGACGTCGGAGCCCTAGAACAGCCCGACGACCGTCCCGTCGTCGGCCAGGTCGATCGCGTTCGCCGCGGGCACAGCGCCGAGGCCGGGCATCTGCAGCATCTCGCCGCACAGCGGCACCAGCATGCCGGCGCCCGTGTACGAGCGGATGTCGCGGATCGGCACGGTGAAGCCGGTCGGGCGATTGCGCAGCGTCGGGTCGTGCGACAGCGACAGGTGCGACTTCGCCATGCAGATCGGGAGGTGCGAGATGCCCTCCTTCTCGAAGCGGGCGATCGCGGCCATCGCGGCGGGCGACAGGTCGATGCCGTCGGCGCCGTAGACGGTCTTGGCGATCGTCTCGATCTTCTTGGCGACCGGATCCGAGTCCTCGTAGAGCATCTTGAAGTCCGACGGGGCGTCAGCCGCCGCGCAGACGATCTCGGCCAGCTCGGTGACGCCCTCGCCGCCGGCGCCGAAGCCGTTGTGGATGGCGGCGCCGTAGGCACCGGCCTCCAGCGCGAGCGTCTTGATCAGCTCGAGCAGCTCGGGCTCGTCGTCGGGGCGGGTGTTGATCGTGACGACCGGCTGGATGCCGAAGGCGCGCACGTTCTCGATGTGCTTGGCGAGGTTCGCCATGCCCGTCTCGACCTCGGCGCGCATCTGCGCCATCTCGGCCGTGGACTGCCAGTCGCCGCCGCCGTGGTGGCGCAGGGCGCGCACCGTCGCGACGATCACGACGACGTGCGGCTTGAGCCCGCCGACGCGGCAGACGATGTCCATGAACTTCTCCATGCCGAGGTCGGCGGCGAAGCCGGACTCGGTGATCAGGAACTCGCCCAGCTTGAGGCCGATGCGGTCCGCGATGATGGAGTTGTTGCCGTGGGCGATGTTCGCGAACGGCCCGCAGTGCATCAGGCACAGCTGGCCCTCGAGCGTCTGCACGATGTTCGGCTTGATCGCGTCGCGCAGGAGGACGGCCATCGAGCCGGCGGCCTTGACGTCCTCGGCGGTGACGGGGTCGCCGTCCTTGGTGTAGCCGACGGTGATCGCGCCGAGCTTCTTGCGCAGATCCTTCATGTCCGTGGCCAGCGCCATGATCGCCATCACCTCGGAGGCGGCGGTGATGTCGAAGCCGGACTCGGCGGGAATGCCGTTCTTGGGGCCGCCGAGGCCCGTCACGATGTTTCGGAGCGAGCGATCCGTCACGTCGATGGCACGGCGCCACGTGACGTTCGCGATCTGCGGGCTGTGGCCGTGGAAGATGTGGGCGTCGACGAGGGCGGACAGCAGGTTGTTCGCCGCGGTGATCGCGTGCACGTCGCCGGTGAAGTGGAGATTCAGATCCTCCATCGGCACGACCTGGGCGTAGCCGCCGCCGGCCGCACCGCCCTTCACGCCGAACACGGGGCCGAGCGACGGCTCGCGCAGCGCGAGCATCGCGCGGCGGCCGATCTTGCCCATGCCCTGCGTCAGCGAGACGGAGGTGGTCGTCTTGCCCTCGCCGGCCGGGGTCGGCGTGATGGCGGTGACGTTGATGATCTTCGCGTCCGGCGTGTCCTTGAGACGATCGAGGATCGAGAGCTCGATCTTGGCCTTGTAGCGGCCGTACAGCTCGAGCTCGTCCGGCAGGATGCCGTACTCGGCGGCAATGTCCGCGATCGGCTGGAGCTGGTGCTCCTGGGCGATTTCAAGGCTCGACTTCATCGTGTTGACCTGCTCCTCCGTGGCGTGACTGACGGGAACCTACAGTGATCACCCGTCCCCTGCGCCGCCTCGGTAGACTCCCGAAGCGGGGCTGTGCAGAGGCTACAGCCCGAGAACGCGGTGATCAGGGGCGGTACGTACAGCAAACACCGCCCCGAGTGTGTATACCTTCCACAATGCACGCCCGAAACACGCCCCCTACCCTTTAAGACACTGTGAGCCACTTCCATATCAAAACCCCATTTGGCCTCCGCCCCGTCAGCGAGTTCTCGTACGGCGGCGAAGTGCGTCCCCCACTGGCCCCTGACGCCTCGGACGAGGATGCGATCGCCCACCTGTGGCTTCGCACCAACGTCGCGGGCGTGCAGAAGGAGCGGTGGTTCCACTCCAGCGGCACGCGCCGCTGGTACACGATCGTGCGCGACACGCGCACGAACATCGTCCTGGCGCAGCCGGGCGAGGAGTACACGGAGGGCTCGGCGTGAGCATCGAATTCGAAGGGCGCGAAGTCGCCATTCAGCCGGGCGACACGCTCGCCTCGGCGCTCTATCGGGACGGCGTCCGCGTCTTCTCCCGCTCGTTCAAGTACCACCGCCCGCGCGGCCTGTACTGCATGTCGGGCGACTGCCCGAACTGCCTGGTGACGGTCGACGGCGAGGTCAACGTGCGCGCCTGCATGTGCGCGGCGAAGGACGGCCAGAAGGTCTCCCGCCAGAACGCGTGGCCGTCGGTGGATCGCGACGCGCTCAACGTGATCGACAAGTTCCATCCGCTGATGCCCGTCGGCTTCTACTACAAGGCCGGCATCAAGCCGAAGTTCGCGTGGCCGATGGCCGAGGGCGTCATCCGCCGCGTCGCGGGTCTCGGCTTCTCGGACAAGAACGATGCCCCGCAGGACATCGATCGCGTCAACCGCCATCCCGACGTGCTCGTGATCGGTGCGGGCGTCGCCGGCCTCTCGGCCGCGATCGCCGCTGCTGACGCCGGCAAGCGCGTGATGGTCATCGACGAGGGCTCCGAGCCCGGTCTGCGCGTCGCCGCGGGTCCGACCAAGGACGCCATCAACGAGCTCGCCGCGAAGGCGTCGGCGAACGCGAACATCGAGCTGAACGCGGGCACGTCCGCCATCGGCATCTACGAGGGCCCGATGGTCCTCGCGATCACCGCCGAGCAGACGCTCCACATCCACCCGACGAGCATCGTGATCGCATCGGGCGGCATGGAGATGCACCGCATCTTCGAGAGCAACGACCTGCCCGGCATCTTCATGGGCCGCGGTGCCGCCCGCCTCGCGGGTGCGCACGGCATCAAGGTCGGCGACACGGCCGTCGTCTGGGCCGAGACGCAGGAGGCCGTCGAGCACGCCAAGACGCTCGCCGCCTCCGGCACGACGGTCGCCGCGGTCGTGACGGGTCCGGGCGTCGACGCCTCGGGCGTCGGCAACCGCCAGCTCGCGGGCGAGATCATCGAGGCCAAGGGCCGCAAGAAGCTGTCCGGCGTCGTCGTCAAGACGGCCGGCGGCTCGACCGAGGAGATCGCCTGCGACATCCTCGCGTGCGGTGCGGAGATCCAGCAGAACATGCATCTCCCCCGTCTGGCCTACGACCTGCCGTGCATCCTCGCCGGCGACGCTGCCACTCCCGGCACGACGCTCGACGACGCCGCCCGCCAGGGCGCCGAGGCCGGCGCCGCCGCTGCGGCGGGTCTGCCCCTGTACGTCAACCCGCCCGCCTCGCAGCCGCGCAAGTGCGGCACGGCCGGCTACGTCTGCCTCTGCGAGGACGTGTCGGTCAAGGAGGTCGAGCAGGCCATCGACGAGGGCTTCGAGTCCGCTGAGCTCCTCAAGCGCTACACGACCGTGACGATGGGACCGTGCCAGGGGCGCCTCTGCGCCGACCAGCTGCGGGCCATCGCGGAGCGCAAGACGCCGGCCGAGGCCGCACGTGTCTCGGCGCCGACGACCCTGCGCCCGCCGGTCCGCCCGATCCGCCTCGAGCAGGCGGCCGCGGGTGCCCGGCACCACATCGAGCGCCACACCCCGCTCCACCAGAAGCACCTGGAGATGGGCGCGTCGACCCTCTGGGCCGGCCCGTGGAAGCGCATCTTCTCGTACGGCGACATGCAGGCCGAGTACGAGGCCGTCCGCCATCGCGTCGGCGTCATCGACGTCGGCACGCTGGGCAAGTTCCTGCTGGCCGGCCCCGACGTCGTCGAGTTCCTCGAGCGCATCTACCCGATGCGCGTCGCGGACCTCGAGCCCGG
>CAZPQP010000141.1:0-5058 GCA_964588635.1 uncultured Bifidobacterium sp. | reverse complement strand
CTTCGAGGAGCAGCACCCGGCACCCGTGGTCGCGCTGCTCGCCGAGTGGGGCGTGCTCGACGCGATCGAGCCCGGGTTCCACGCGGATCCGGCCGACGTCGCCGCCGCGTGGACGATCGTCGAGGATGAGGCGCGCGACGCCGACCGTATCGCGCTGGGCTTCGGCCTGCTGCTTGCCGACGTCGAGCTCGAGCGCCGGCGCGTGTGGCTTGCCGCCAGCGGCCTCGAGCGCAACACGATCCGCTCGGCGCTCGCCGCGGCCGACGCTGCAGCGCTGCGCACCGCGATCGCCGGACGCGCCGATGGCGACGTCGATCAGGCCTGTGCTCGCGTGCCGCTCGAGGCCGTGATCGCCGCGGGCGGCGACGAGGCCATGCGCTACCTGACGCGTCTGCGCCACATCGCGCTCGCCGTCGATGGCGCGGACGTCAAGCAGGTCGCGGGCGTGGAGGGCGCGGAGGTGGGGCGGCTGCTGATCGCGCTGCGTCGCGCCTGCATCGACGGCTCCGTCACGGGTGAGCGTGACGCGCAGCTCGCCTGGCTGGCGCAGCAGTAGCGAATCTGGACCCGGGTCCAGATCGTCTAGCGGCCCGAGCCGGCGACGAGGCCGAAGCCGACGAACAGCACCGCGACCACGAGCGCGAAGAGGCCGGCGTAGAGGAGCGACGCGGATCTCATCCGCCGCCCGCCAGCCGGATGAGCAGATCCTGGATGGGCATCCGGATCGCGGTGATGGTGTCGTAGAAGGGCGGGAAGAAGAAGATGAGCCCGAAGATGATCAGGAAGCCGAACTGATCCAGGCGTCCCCAGGCCTCGGCCATCTCGCGCGGCATGAACGCGGCGAGGACGCGGCTGCCGTCGAGCGGCGGGATGGGCATCATGTTGAACACCGCCAGCAGGACGTTCGTCGCGAAGGCGAGGCCGAGGAAGTCGCCGAAGAACCCCGTGGCGCTCGGGAAGAGCTGGATCGCCACCAGTGCGGTGATGTACGCGATGACGATGTTCACGATGGGTCCTGCGATGGCGACGATCGCCATGTCGCGGTTCGGCCGGTTGAAGAAGCGCGGCTGCACCGGGATGGGCTTGGCCCACCCGAACATGAACCCCGACGTCAGGTAGGTGATCGCGAACATCGCCGTGCCCATCGGATCGATGTGCTTGAGGGGATTGATCGTGAGCCGCCCGAGCATGCGAGCGGTCGGATCTCCGAGTCGGTTCGCCGTGTAGGCGTGCGCCAGCTCGTGGAGCGCCATCGAGAGGACGAGGACCGGCACGAGCAGCGCGAGTATCGCGAGATTTTCCGAGGAGAAACGTTCGGCGATGTTCGTCATCCACCCGCAGCGTAGCCCGACTGTCGGTACCCTCACGGCATGCCGCTCGCCTGGGACAGCTTCGCCGCCTTCCCGCTCCTGCGCTGGCAGGGCCCCGAGGGGATCGTCGCGGCCTTCACGAGCCGTCGCGGCGGCGTGTCGGAGGGGCCATTCGCGTCGCTCAACCTGGGCTTCACGACGGGCGATGAGCGGGCGGCCGTGACGGAGAACCGCCGTCGCCTCTGCGCGGCCGTCGGTGCGGATCCGGCGCGCACCGTGCAGAACCACCAGGTCCACGGCAACGTCGTGCACGTCGCCGAGCCGCTGGCGGGCGGCTACCTCGATCCGCAGGGCGAGCTGCCGCAGGCCGATGCGCTGATCACGCGGGAGCTCGAGCTGGCGCTCGTCGCGCTGTCGGCCGACTGCGTGCCGATCGTGATCGCCGCGCTCGACGGCTCGTCGCTCGCCGTCGTGCACGCCGGCTGGAAGGGGCTTGTGGCGGGCGTGATCGAGGAGACGGTCGCCGCGCTCGGGCCCGGCGCCTACGCCGCCGCCGTGGGTCCCTGCGCCGGGCCGCTGGCGTACGAGGTGGGGGAGGACGTCGCCGTACCCCTGCGGGAGCGCTTCGGCGACCGCGCCGCGACGGGTGGCTCCGCCGATCTCGCCGCGTGCGCGGGCACCGCGCTGATGCAGGCCGGACTCTCGCCCGACGCGATCGAGATCGCGGGGCTCTGCACGATCACCGACGCCGACACCTTCTTCTCCTATCGGCGCGATGGGGCGACGACCGGGCGCCAGGGGGTCATCGCCTACCGTGAGGAGCCTGATGCCGAGGAATCCTGATGACGTGAAGGCGGGCGTCGCGCGCACCCGCGCGCGCATCGCCGAGGCTGCCGCACGTGCCGGCCGCAGCGCCGACGAGATCGAGATCGTCGCCGCCGTCAAGTACCTCGACGCCGAGGACCTGCCGCTGCTGCACGCCGCCGGCATCACCCGCGTCGGCGAGAACCGCACCGACCAGCTCGTCGCCAAGCAGGACGCGTACGGCGACCTCTTCACGTGGGACTTCATCGGCCACCTCCAGAGCCGCAAGGTGAAGGAGATCGCCGGACGCGTGCACCTGATCCACTCGCTCTTCACCGAGTCCACCGCGGCGCAGATCGAGAGCCGCTCGCCGGCGCCGCAGGACGTCCTCGTCGAGGTGAACACCGCCGGCGATCCCGACAAGGACGGCGTCGCTCCGGCCGAGCTCGACGCGCTGCTCGAGCTGCTCGCACCGCTCGGCAACGTCAACGTCACGGGCCTGATGACGATGCCGGCCTTCGCCGAGGATCCCGAGGGCTCCCGCGCGGCATTCGCCGCCCTGCGCGAGCTCGCCGCGAGCGCCGCCGAGCGCTGGGCCGGCACGCACCGCTTCGACGCGCTGTCGATGGGCACCAGCCAGGATTTCGAGGTCGCGGTGGAGGAGGGCGCCACGCTCGTGCGGGCAGGAAGCGTGCTGCTGACGCCGTAAACGGCACAAACGGCGGATGTCCGTCCGCCAGACCTCTACACTGATTCCTATGTCCAGCATCTGGCACCGCACCCTCGTCTACTTCGGCCTCGCCGAGGATGAGAGCCTCTACGACGACGACTTCTCCACGGTCCACGACGACCCCGAGCCGCCGTCCCGCAGCCGCTCCGCCGTCCGCCGCCTCGATCGCAAGCGCTCGACGCCGACGCCGGACTACGACGACGCGTTCCACGAGGAGGAGACGGCCGCGGGTCGTCCCCGCCGCGGCACCGCCAGCGGCGAGATCGGCGTGCTGCGCTCGGCGCCCGACAAGAAGTCCTCGAATGCCGTCCGCGTGCACGTGATCGCGCCGCGCTCGTACAACGACGCGCAGCAGATCGCCGACCGCTTCAAGAACGGCGTGCCGGTGATCGTCAACCTGCAGACGTCCGAGCCCGATCTCGCCAAGCGCATGATCGACTTCAGCTCCGGCATGACCTACGCCCTCGACGGCGCCATTCAGCGCATCGCCGAGAAGGTCTTCCTGCTCACGCCCGCGAACGTCGAGGTCTCGGCGGAGGATCGCCAGCGTCTCGTCGATCAGGGCTTCTTCAACCCGAACGGCTAGCGCCGGCCAGCGTGCCCCGGTAGGGTGCCGCTGTCACATCGGGAGGAGACACCGTGACGCTGGATGAGCTGCGCGACCTGGTCGCCAAGGGCGAGATCGACACCGTCATCCTCGCGATGACCGACATGCAGGGGCGCCTGCAGGGCAAGCGCCTCGACGCAGAGGCCTTCGTCGGCGAGATCGCGGCGCACGGCGCCGAGGCCTGCAACTACCTGCTCGCCGTCGACGTCGAGATGAACACGCTCCCGGGATTCGCGCTGACGAGCTGGGAGTCCGGCTACGGCGACTTCGTGCTGCAGCCCGACCTCACCTCGCTGCGGCCGATGCCGTGGCTGGAGGGCACGGCGCTGTGCCTCGCCGACGTCGTGCATCACGACGGCTCGCCGGTCGTCGAGTCGCCGCGCCAGATCCTGCGCGCGCAGCTCGACCGCCTCGCTGAGCGCGGCTGGAACGCGAAGATCGGCTCCGAGCTCGAGTTCGTCCTGTTCCGCGAGTCGTACGACTCTGCGCGCGAGAAGGGCTATCGCGACCTCAAGCCCGCCAATGCGTACAACGTGGACTACTCGATTCTCGGCACCACGATGGTCGAGGACGTGATCCGTCCGATCCGCCTCGCGATGAAGCAGTCCGGCCTGACGGTCGAGGACTCCAAGGGCGAGTGCAACCTCGGTCAGCACGAGATCAACTTCCGCTACCAGGACGCGCTGCGGATGGCGGACGATCACGTCTTCTACAAGCTCGCCGCCAAGGAGATCGCGTACCAGCACGGCGCCGCGATCACCTTCATGGCGAAGGTCAACCAGCTCGAGGGCAACTCGTGCCATATCCACTGCTCCTTCTGGGAGGGCGACGAGGCGCTGTTCCCCGGCACGGGGGAGGATGGCCACTCGCCGATCTACGACCAGTACATCGCCGGCCAGGTCGAGCGCACGCACGAGCTGTCGTTCTTCTTCGCCCCGAACATCAACTCGTACAAGCGCTACGCCTACGGGTCGTTCGCGCCGACGACGCTGCTGTGGGGGCGCGACAACCGCACCGCGGCGTTCCGCTCGGTCGGGCACGGCAAGGGGCTGCGGCTCGAGACGCGCATCGCCGGCGGTGACGCGAACCCGTACCTGGCCTTCGCCGCCATCATCGCGGCGGGCCTCGACGGCGTCGACCGCGGTCTCGTGCCGCCCCCGCCGATCGACGGCAGCGCGTACGACGCCGACGGCCAGCGCATGCCGACGACGCTCGCCGAGGCCGTCGGCCTGCTCGACCGGAGCGCCTTCGCCCGCGCCGCGTTCGGCGACCGCGTGATCGATCACTACGTCAACAGCGGCCGCCATGAGGTCACGGCGTTCGAGTCCGCGGTGACGGATTGGGAGATGGTGCGCTCCTTCGAGCGCTCGTAGTTCCGGTCTGGCTCCAGACAGAGCCTCGTCCGCGACGCTCGCCGCTAGGCTGCCCGCATGCGACCGCGCATCGGCATCACCGCGTACTGGCTCGAGGCCTCGTGGGGGCCCTGGACCGACATGCCCGCGTGCCTGGCACCGCAGGCGTACGTCAACTCGATCCTGACCGCCGGAGGCTTCCCGCTGCTGGTGCCGCCGCTGCCCGAGATGGACGGCTTCGTCGACGAGGCGCTC
>CAZPQP010000140.1:0-5090 GCA_964588635.1 uncultured Bifidobacterium sp. | reverse complement strand
TAGGCGGAGGCCAGGCGCCCGGTCGGATCGAGGAAGCCGCTGGTGACCACCCGGTCACCGGGCTGCACGATGCTCGACCCGCGCACGAAGCCGAGCACGAGGACAGACGGATCCGCGGCGCTGGGCTGCAGGATGCCGTCGGCGCCGCGCCGCCCGGCGACCGTCGCGCCGACCGCGACGTCCGCGTTGGAGAGCAGCGCGACGGTCGCGGTCCCGGACGTGATCCGGCTGATCTTGCCGATCAGCGCCGCACCGCCGATATCCGCGGTCGCCGACACGCCGGCCAGCACGGGATCGCCGACCTGCACGCCCGCGTTCTCCCCCGCATCGACGACCACCGTGCTCGACGTCAGCGAGGGCGAGCGCGCGACGACGCGCGCGGCGCGGGGCATGTACGCGTCGGTCTCCGGGAAGGCGGGCGACTTGATGTAGTTGAGCAGGCCGCGCAGCTCGTCCGCGTCCTGCTGGCCGACCTCCGCGCGCGACAGCTCCGCGCGCAGCGTGGCGTTCTCCGCCGCCAGGCTGTCGCGCTCCGTCTGCGCGGAACGGACGTCACCGAACCACCCGATCAGATCACGTACGGGCTGGGTGGCGCGCTCGGCCACCTGCTGGATCGCGGAGGTGGTGTCGGCGGCGGTGTCCTGCGCCGTGACGACCTCGGCCTGCGCGCGAATCGAGAAGGTGACGAGCAGCAGCGCAGCCGCGATCAGCACGGCCGGCACGAGGCGGCGGACGAGGCGGGTGCGGGCGGTGGGCGTCCGGGTACGGGACATAGGCGGCGTGAAGCGCGGAAAGGCACGCTGCTGAGCGGATTCAGCAGGGCGAAGTCTACCGCCCGGCCGGGGTGCGGTCAGTGGGGCGGCTTCCCGAATGCCTCAGGCGACGCGCCCCTCGAACGGCAGACCGGCCTGAACCCAGGCCTGACAGCCACCGGCGAGGTTCGCGCAGCCCGCGCGCCCCGCGGCGGTGAAGGCGTCCGTCGCCGCGCGGGAGCGTGCGCCGGAGCGGCACACGAAGACCGTCTGATCGGCGTCGGGCAGCTCCTGCCAGCGATCCGCGAGCTCGCTCAGCGGCAGATGCACCGCTCCGGCGATCCGTCCCGCCTCCCACTCGTCGTACTCGCGTACGTCGACCAGCAGCGCGCGTGCGGCCTGCCACTCCCGCGCCTCGGCGGGCGTCAGGTCGGGGGCATCCTCGGGTTCGAGCTCCATCGGGTCTCCTCAGTCGTCGAGCGGTGCGGTCCGGGCGAAGGTGATGGCCTCGTCAGCGGTGGTGATCGTTCCGGCGGCCTGCTCCTCCGCGATCTGCGCGAGCAGTCGGCCGAGCCGCGGACCGGGCGCCTCGTCGAGCGCGGCCGCGAGGTCATCGCCGCGGATCAGCGGCGGTGGCGCCGGCTCGGCCAGGGCCAGCGCCATCGCACTGGCGAGCTGCTCGTGCCGGCGGATCCAGCGCTGGCGAGCGCGTGTGCCGCGTGTGGACCAGCGATCGGCGAGCGAGACGACGACGCTGGCGATCGCCCAGGGTTCCGTCTCCACGCGGTAGCGATGCACGGCACGCGGATCGAGCTCGCCATCCGGCACGAGAAAGCCGAGTCGCAGGTGCTCGCGGACGAGGACGGCGACGCAGCGCTGCATCGCCGTGCTGTACCGGAGGCGCGCGAGAATCTCGGTCGCCGTGTCGGCGCCCTGCTGGGCATGGCCGGGGAATCCGATGTGGCCGTTGTCGAACGTGTGGCGTGTCGCGGGCTTGGCGATGTCGTGGAGGAGCGCACCCCAGCGGACGGCCATCGCGACGTCCGTATCGGCGTCGAGCTGCTCCGCGAGCGCGGCTGCGACCGCAGGCGTGGCGGGGCCGAACGAGAACTCGGGGTGCTCGATCAGGTCGATCGCGGCGTCCAGCACCTGCAGCGTGTGGTCGAGCACGTCGAGGTGGTGGTAGCGGTTCTGCTCGACGCCCTCCAGGGCCTTGACCTCGGGCAGCACCACGGCGAGCAGGCCGAGGTCGTCGAGGCGACGCAGACCATCGACGGGATCGCGCGACAGCAGGATCCGCTCCAGCTCGGCACGCTGCCGCTCCCCGGCCGGCTCGGCGGCATGCGGTGCGTCGCGCCGCGCGAGCGCGATCGTCTCGGCGTCGATCTCCAGGTCGAGCTCGGCCGCGAGGCGAACCAGGCGCAGAAGGCGCAGCGGGTCATCGCGGAACGACTGGTCGGAGACGGCGCGGAGCACGCGCCCCTCGACATCGTCGAGGGCGCCTGGCACGGCCATCACCTCGCCGTCGGCGAGCCGCACGGCGATGGCATTGATCGTGAGATCCCGGCGGAGCAGATCGGCCGTGATGCCGTCCGGTGCTCCCGTGATGTCGACCTCGCGCTCCTCTCCCACCACCCGCCAGGCGCCGTGCCGCTCGGACAGCGGGAACACGGGAGCGCCCGTCTGCTTGGCGTAGGCTCGCGCCGTCGCCTCCGCGTCGCCGGTGGTGACGAGATCCCAGTCGGTCAGCGGTCGCCCCAGCAGGACGTCGCGCACGGCGCCGCCGACGAGCCAGACGTCGCCGTCCGGAATGGCGGCGCGCACCGGCGCGATGGCCTGCAGCAGCCGGGGATCCATGTCGCCGCTCACCCGACGACCTCGCGATCCCCGCGCTCGACGGTGGCGCGCACGCCGCAGATGATCTCGTACGGCACGGTGCCGACGTGGCGCGCGATCTCCTCGGCCGAGACGAGGCTTGCGCCGTCCTTGCCGAGCAGCACGACCTCGTCGCCCTCCGCCACCTCCAGATCATCGGGCAGGAGCACGCCGAACTGGTCCATCGACACGGTCGCCGAGGCCGGGCAGCGCCGGCCCTTGATCAGCACCTCGCCGACCCCGGAGAGGCGTCGCGGGTAGCCGTCGGCGTAGCCGATCGGGATCAGCGCCACACGCACCCGCCGATCGGCGACGAAGCGGCGGCCGTAGCCGGTCGAATCGCCCGGCTCCAGGGTGCGCACACTGCGCACCGTGCTCGTCCAGCGCATCACCGGCTGCAGTCCGTGGTCGAGGCCCGAGATGCCCATCGGATCGATCCCGTAGACGGCGAGTCCCGGCCGGATCGCGTCGAACGCGAGCTCGGGGTAACGGAGCGCAGCGGCGGAATTGGACAGGTGCCGCGGGCACGGCGGGAAGACCTCGGCGATGGCGCGGAACCGGTCGGCCTGCAGGTCGACGAACGAGCGATCCGGCTCGTCGGCGGTCGCCAGATGGCTCATCAGCCCTGCCAGCCGCTCCGGCCGCGGGCCCGCGGCGAGCTCCTCGCCGATCCGCAGCGCGGTCTCGGCGTCGAGGCCCCAGCGCCCCATGCCCGTGTCGACCTTGACGTGCACATCGATGTCGTGCCGGTCGCGCAGGCGCGCCCACGCCTCGGGCGTGCCGACCGTGACCGCGATGCGCCCGACCGCGGCGACGCCCTCCTCCTCCCCGGCCGACAGCGGCGACAGCACCAGCAGCGGCACGTCGGGGAGCTCGAGCCGCACCGCCCGGGCCTCGTCGAGGGTGGCGGTGCACAACCGGGTGGCACCCGCCTCGATCGCGGCGAGCCCCGCATCGACCGCGCCATGGCTGTAGGCATTGGCCTTGATGACGGGCCACACCTCGGCTCCGCCGGCCGCCTCGAGCAGCCGCTGGACGTTCGCCGCGACGGCAGCGCGGTCGATCTCGACCAGGCTGCGCTGGCGCGACGGGGCTATTCCGCCCCTCCCCCGAACTCGAAGCGGTCGAGTGCGGCGACGACGTGGGCCCGCGTGAAGACGCCGACGTAGGCACCGTCGCGGACGACCGGGACCATGGAGATGTTCTCCTTCGCCATCGTCTTCGCAGCCTCGTGGACGGCCTCGTCGGCCTGCGCCGTGTGCACGTCCTTGGTCATCAGATCGGAGACCGTCACGGCGAAGGCCTTCTCGACGTGCCGCTCCCACGAGCCGAGGCTCTGGATGTAGACGACCCAGTCGAGAAACGGCGCCACGAACGGCTGGTGCTCGTCGGCCTCGACCTCCTGGTACAGCAGATCCTGATCGGTGACGACGCCGACCACGGAGGTGCCCTCGACGACGGCGACGCAGTCCAGATCGTGGGAGGCGAGGAGGTGGACGAGGTCCTTGATCGTGGTGTCGGGAGCGACCGTCGGGCGGTCCGAGTCCATGAGTTCGCTGACGGGACGATCGATCACAGGGTGCTCCCAGGTCGGGCGAGCACCGCGAGGTGCTCGATCAGGTCTCCGGCAATGATAGCCCCGCCGGGTCGCGAGGCCGCGGCGGCGCGTCCCGCGTGGACATGGGCCGCGGCTCCGGCGATGGCCGCGGTCCAGGCGTCGGCGCCACGCGCGACGCACGCCCCGATGATCCCGGACAGGACGTCACCCGAGCCGGCCGTGGCCAGTGCGGCGCAGTCGTCGAGGCGGATGCCGAGGCGTCCGTCGGGTGCGAGCACGATGGTGTCGGCGCCCTTCAGGAGCGTGACCGCGCCCGTCAGCTCCACCAGCCGCTGCGCAGTCCGCAGCCGGTGCCGCGCGATCTCGTCCGGCTCGATGTCGAGCAGCCGTGCGGCCTCACCGGCGTGCGGCGTGATGATCGTCGGCGCCGTGCGCGCGACCATCGCGGCGGGCTCCCGCGCGACCCACCACAGCGCATCGGCGTCGACGACGAGCGGGCGCTCGAGGGCCAGGGCGGCGCTGACGATCGCCTCGGCCTCCGGCGCGCGGCCGAGGCCGGGCCCGAGCACCACGCAGCGGGCGCGCTCGGCATAGCGTGCGATCTCGAGGTCCGGACGCTGCGATGGGAGCGGCCGGATCATCCCCTCGCGCAGTGTGCCGGCCACGGTCGGCTGGACCGCTTCCGGCACCAGCGCCGTGACGACGCCGGCGCCCGTGCGAAGCGCGGCCGCCGCGACGAGCGCAGGCGCGCCGGCCATGCCGACGGAGCCGCCGATCACCAGCACCGCCCCCGCGTCGTACTTCGAACCACCCACGCTGCGTCCGGGCAGCAGCGCGCGCCCGTCGCGCACGCCGACGGCGGCAGCGGTCACGGGTACCGGCGCCGGGATCCCGATCGGCGCGAC
>CAZPQP010000139.1:0-5101 GCA_964588635.1 uncultured Bifidobacterium sp. | reverse complement strand
TCGCTCGAGGACGCCGTGCGCCTCGTCGATCGCCAGGGCATCCTGATCGCGATCGGCCTGCACGGCGGCCGCGTGCCGTTCGGCTTCGGTGCCGTGCCCATGGAGGCCAAGCTGACGACGAGCGTCTGGGGCTCCCTCGCGGACTTCGCCGAGCTGATCGCGTTCGCGCAGAAGGAGCAGATCCGCCACGTCGTCGAGCGCCTGCCGCTGACCGACGCCGCCATCGCCCACGAGCGCCTGCGCAAGGGCGACGTCAAGGGCCGCTTCGTCCTGGTGCCGTGATGATCCGCCCCAGCGCGCCGCACGGCTCTGATGCACGTCTCGTCCCCGTCGCCACGGGCGTCGAGCTGAGCGTCACGGACCGCGGTGAGGGCCTGCCTCTGATCCTGCTCCACGGCGTCTCGATGTCGGCCGCGTACTTCCATCCCGTCATCGACCCGCTCGTCGACGCCGGCTACCGCGTGATCGTCCCGGACCTGCGCGGCCACGGCCGCTCGCCGCACGTCGAGGGCGGGCACACGGTCGGTCAGTACGCCGACGACGTCAACGCGCTGCTCGACGCGCTCGACCTCGACACCTGCGTGCTCGTCGGGTGGTCGATGGGCAACCTCGTGGCCTGGGAGCTGATGCTGCGCCACGGCCGCGACCGCGTCGCCGCGCACGTCAACATCTCGCAGGGGCCGACCGACCTGCAGTGCGAGGCCTTCCCGTACGGCCCGCTGTCGCTCGAGGCCATCCACGGCTTCATCGCCTCCTGCCAGGCCGACTTCCGCGGCTCGATGGAGCACTTCGCGCCGGTGATGTTCAAGGAGCCGCTCAGCGACGAGGACCTCGCCTGGTGCGCCGACGAGTCGTGCATGGTCGGCGCCAATGCCGCGGCCGCGATCCTGCTCGACCAGACGCTCTACAGCGCTGTCGATGCGATCGCCGCCGGCACGGTGCCCACGCTCAACATCTGGGGCGTGCACGAGGGTCTGATCCCGCTCGCGATGGGCGAGTGGTGCCGCGACAACATCCCCGGTTCGACGTACGTCGTCTTCGACGGCTCCGGGCACTGCCCGCAGCTCGAGGAGCCCGCACGCTGCGTCGAGACGATCACCACCTGGCTCGCCGAGACGCTCTGATGCGACGAGACGCCTGAGTGGGCATCACCGTCATCCTCGGCGTGCTCTGCGCGCTGTCGTGGGGCCTGCCGGAGGTGCAGCTCGCGCGTGCCGCGCGCAACCTCGGCATCGTGCCGACGGTGATCGGCTCGATCGCCGTCGGTCTGCTCGTGACGTCGCCGATCATCTTCTTCGCCGGCGGCCTGCCGCACATCACCGCGAAGGGCGCGGTGCTGATCGTCGGCATGGGCATCCTCACGCTCGGTGGCTACCTGGCGGGCTTCAGCGCCTTCCAGAAGGGCAAGCTGACGATCGTCGCGCCGACGATCGCGTGCGAGGGCGCCGTCGCCGCGCTGTTCGCGATCCTGCTCGGCGAGTCGATGGACACCCGCGTGCTGCTGCTGCTTCCGTTCGCCGTGATCGGCGTCGTCCTCGCCGCGATGGGCACGAGCGAGGAGGGCCAGTCGAGCGGTGCGCTGCGCGCCGCCTTCGCCGCGCTGATCTGGGGCGGCATCCTCACGATGGCAGCGCCCGTCGCCGATGAGGTCGGCGTGATCTGGGGCTTCGTCCTCGTGCGCGTCGTGGCGCTGCTGCTGGCCCTGCCGATCGGCCTCAAGATGGGCGTCACGACCAACGCGCGCTTCGACTGGAAGAACGTCGCGGCCTGGGGCATCGGCGACTCCGTCGCCTCGCTGCTGTACGTCGCCGCTGCCGATCGCGGCCCGGTCGCCGTCGCCGGCGTGCTCGCCGCGCAGTTCGCGACCGTCGGCGTGATCGTCGGCATGGTCGTCCTGAAGGAGCGCCTGCGCGCCCGCCAATGGGTCGGCATCATCACCGTGATCGCCGCCGTCTCGGCGATCGCCGCCGTCGGCGCGGGCTAGGCTTCCGCCATGCCATACGCACACGTCAACGGCGTCGATCTGCACTATCTCCAGCACGGCGCGGGCGATGACGTCCTGCTGCTCTGCGGCCTCGGCGACGACCTCTCGGCGTGGGACGCGCAGGTCGGGCCGTTCAGCGAGCGGTACCGCGTCACCGTCGTCGACAACCGCGGCGTCGGCCGCTCATCGCTGCCCGACGGCGCGTTCACCGTGTCGGACATGGCCGCCGATGCGATCGCGCTCTGCGACGAGCTCGGGATCAGCCGGGCGCACGTGATGGGCTTCTCGATGGGCGGGGCGATCGCGCAGGAGCTCGCGATCGCGCGCCCCGACCTCGTGCGCAGCCTCGGGATCATCGGCTCGTGGGCGTACTCGGACCAGCTGTTCCGCAACTTCATCGAGAGCTCGATCTACTTCTCGGGCCTCGCCGACGACGATGAGAAGTTCCTCCGCTACTTCCTCGGCTCGACGTACTCGCACGCGGTCTGGGAGGACGGGCGCATCGAGGCCTTCGCCACGGCGTTCCTCGAGCACCCGTACCCGCAGGACCTCGAGGCCTTCCAGCGCACGGCGCGGGCGATCCTGGACCACGACACGCGCGACCGACTGCCCGCCATCGCGGCGCCGACGCTCGTGCTGTACGGCGAGGAGGACATCATCTGCCCGCCCCGCCACTCGCACGAGATCGCAGCGCTGATCCCGGGCGCCACGATCATCGGCGTACCCGGCCAGGCACACCAGCCCTTCCAGGAGGGGCCGGAGGACTTCAACCGGATCGTGCTCGAATTCCTCGCCGCCCGCTAGCGGGTACGCCAGCCATCCGGCGACGCGTGATCCCTGCGACGGCAAGCCCTCGAGGTGAATCGGTCGTTGCCGACCGAGCCACCTCGAGGGCTTCCCGTCGTCAGCAGCAGTCGCAGTCGATGCCGTGCCAGTCCCGCATGTGATTCTCGATATGCGGGGGGATCACCTCGGCCGGGTAGTACTTCCGGTAGAAGTCGAGGTCGAGGTGCTGGGCCTGGTACCAGACGGTCATCAGGAACGGATCGATCGTCGCGGGGAAGCGGCCGTACGTGTTCCAGATGTAGTTGCACATCGTCTTGGTGGCGGCGATCGCCTCGTCGGAGGGGCGCGGCATCACGTCGATCGGGCCGCGCGTCTTCCACGGGATCGGCCGCGTCGCATCGGTGAAGAGGCCCTTCTTGCCCCAGCGGATATCGACGACGGCGTCGACCGCGGCGTCCATGTTCTTGTAGAACGGCGGGAGCATCCCCTCGAAGACGCCCTTGAGGCCGACGGGCACGGACTCGCCGGCACCGACGGGCGCGTCGGACGGGATTTCCATCATGGTGAAGCCGAGGTCGCCGGCCGGGCCGTGCCCGCCGATCTCATGCCAGTACTTGACGCCGCCCATCGTGACGCGGCCCTTGCCGCCGCTGAACGGATGGCCGCCGAGGCCCATCGCCTGCGTGGCGAGCATCAGGTTCCCGACCATCAGCCCCTGCTCGGTGCCGTTCGCATCGGTCATCTGCCAGCGCTCGAACTCCCAGAAGTCGACGGCGTGCGCCGGATCGAGCAGGCCGCTCTTGACGTACTCCTTGAGCGGATCGTTGCCGAGGTGCGGATCGACGAGGTAGAAGCCGTGCGGCTTGTCGAAGTAGAGGAGCATCGCGGAGATGCTCTGGCGCGTCACGTCCGAGATCGGCATGAACAGCGTCGTGCCGTCCGAGTTCGGGATGCGGTGGTTGAACGCGAACAGGTTCGGCCGGTCCTTCGGGATCAGCAGCCGGCCCTTCTGCAGCTGCGTCGCGCGACGGTAGAGCTCGTTCGGCGCGTTGCGATCGGCGAGCTGATTGTGCTTCTCAGGGCGCACGTCGCGCTGCGGGAGCGCATACACGCCGTCGTCGTTCGTCCAGAACAGCTCGACGTTGTGGTTCGCGAGCGGCGAGGGGTACGCACGTCCGGTGAACGAGCCGATCTTGTCACCCGACGTCGAATCGCCGTCCTCGTCGAGGAACGGCCACTCCTCCGTCGCGATGCCGGTGATGCCGGTCGCGGCGGCGACGAGCAGCGCCTCCTCCTCGTACGCGAGGGGGATCGGATCCTTGGCGGAGTCGAAGGCGAGCGGACCCGACAGCGTGCCGCCGAGCGGGAAGCGCCGCGAGCGCCGCGTGAACAGCGCCTGGAACGCGGGGAACGCGTGCGCCGCGGCGAGCGCGCCCGGATGCGCGGTCGGGCGCGGCGGCAGCTTCTTCCGCTTCTTCTCGACGTGCTTCGCCTGCTTGAACTTCGGCGCTGTCGCGGCGGCCTTGGTCGGAGCCTTCGGCTTCGGCGCGGCCTTCGGCTTGGCGGCCGCGGCCGGCTTCGCCTTGGCAGTGGTCCTCTTGGGCTTCTCGACAGCGGCCATGGTGGCTCCTTCGGTCAGACGATCTTGAGATAGCGGTCGTAGTCCCACTGGGTGACCGCGGAGACGAACGCGCCCCACTCGCGCTCCGAGATGACGCAGAGGTCATTGCACACATCGTCGCCCAGGATCCCCTGGATGACCGTATCCGCGCGGAACGCGGCGACGGAGTCGATCAGCGTGGTCGGCAGCGGCGTCCCGGAGTCGTAGAGGTTGCCGCTCATGACGGTGCCCGGATCGGCCTTGCTCTCGATGCCGGCGCAGACCGCGGCGAGCATGCCGGCGATCGCCCAGTACGGGTTGGCGTCGGAGGCGCCGGTGCGGAGCTCGAGGCGCGTGGAGTTCTCGCCCTCGATCAGCGAGCGGATCGCGCAGGTGCGGTTGTCGCGGCTCCACGTCGCCGTGGTCGGCGCGAAGCTGCCGTACTCGAAGCGCTTGTACGAGTTGACCGTCGGGGCACCCGGGAGGGTGATGCCCGCGAGGTGCTCCATCATGCCGCCGATCGCCCAGCGCGCGGTCTCCGACTCGGAGCCGTCGACGGGCGCGAAGGCCGGCTTGCCGTCCTTCCAGAGCGAGACGTGGAGGTGCATCGAGCAGCCGGACTGGCCGTTGAAGGGCTTGGCCATGAAGGTGGCGATGACGCCGTGGCGGCGGCAGACCTCGCGGATGCCGTACTTCATGCGGAAGGCCTGGTCGGCGGCCCAGATCGGGTC
>CAZPQP010000138.1:0-5149 GCA_964588635.1 uncultured Bifidobacterium sp. | reverse complement strand
CGGGATCTCGCCGCTCGGCTTCCACACCACCGCGTTGCCCCAGAGGAGCGCGGGAGCGATCTTCCACGCGGGGATCTGCAGCGGGAAGTTCCACGGGGTGATGGCGGCGACGACGCCGACGGGGACGCGCAGCGTGCGCACCAGCTCGTCAGGCGTGCCCGATGGGAAGGTGCGGCCGTCGGCATCGCGCGCGTGCCCGGCGTGGTAGTGGATCGTCTCGACGGCGCCGTCGACCTCGCCGCGCGCCTCGGCGAGCGTCTTGCCCTCCTCGCGCGTCATCAGCTCCGCGAGCTCGTCGGCTCGACGGGCGACCGCGTCGGCGCACGCCCGCAGGATCCGCCCACGCTGGATGATCCCGAGGCCGCGCCAGTCTGCCTGCGCCGCACGGGCCCGCTCGACCGCGGCGGCGACGGCGCCGGCATCGGCCGCCACCGCCTCGCCGATGATCTCGTCGGGCCGCGCCGGGTTGACGCTGCGCATCGCCTCGCCTTCTGCTCGTACCGCGCTCGCCATGCCGTACCTCCGCCGGGAACGATAGCGTCGTGCACCTGCCCGCCGGAATGGCGGAGACGCCCTCTCCCGGGCGCGGGCGTCCGGGCTACTCGCGTTGGGCGCCTGCGCCTGCGTAGGTGAACTTGTGCACCTCGAGTTCGAGCATCGGCTCGACTTCGGTGACGCCGTCAAGTCCGCGGGTGCGCGCGATGATCCGTCCGAGTTCGTCGTTGTCGGCGCACATCACCTGCAGGACGATGTCGTGGCGGCCGATCAGCGAGGAGAGGTACGTCACCTCGCTCCAGCCGCAGAGCTCATCGATCAGCGCGGTGCGCTGGCGCGTCTCCACGCGGAGCGCGAGGAGGGCGAGCACCGAGTTGCCGAGCCGAGCCGGGTCGACGAAGGCCACGACACGCAGCGCGCCGAGCGTCTCGAGCTTGCGGACTCGGGCGCGCACGGTGCCCTCGGCGACGCCGACGTCACGCGCGATCGAGCGGTACGACCGGCGCCCGTCCTCCTGCAGCGCCCGCAGGATGGCCTCGTCGATGGGGTCGAGCGGGATCTGCAGCGCCATGCTGCGGATTCTACGCATTGCTTCGCGTTGATCTGGCAGAACCCGCCGTCTGAGCCGGAACAGACTGCGCATTGCGCAAGATCTTCCCCTTGCGTCTGCGCGTTCTCGCGTCGATGCTGCAGCCATGAGCGACAACCTGACGTTCGACTGGGGCGGCGCGCCGTACACCGGTCTCAACCGCGAGTGGGAGCCCGAGTGGTTCCTCACCGACGAGCAGCGCGAGCTGCAGCAGCAGCTGATCGAGGTCTGCGAGAAGGTGATCCGCCCGAACGCGATCATCGGCGACCGCACGGGCGCGTACCCGCAGAAGAGCGTCGAGGCGCTGGCCGAGCTCGGCGTGCTCGGGGCCGTCGTGCCGAAGAAGTACGGCGGCCGCGGCGAGAACAACGTCGGCATCATGATGCTCACCGAGACGCTGGCCCGCTACGGCTGCCCCTCCACGACCGTCATCTACATGATGCACATGGTCGCCCTGGCCGGTCTGGTCTTCCGCGCGAGCGGCAACCCGCACATCCAGGACCTGATCAGCCGCATCGACTCCGACTGCCTCGTGGGCACCGCGTCCTACACGGACCCGGAGACGGGCGGGCACTTCTGGTACCCGAAGGTGTCGAGCGCCACGCGCGTCCCCGGCGGTTGGCACGTGCAGAAGAAGGCCGCGTGGACGACGTCGTGCGGCTACGCCAAGTGGTACCTCACGCAGACCACCAGCCCCGACTTCACGGGCGACTACTCCGACCTCGCGGTCTTCCTCCTCTACCCCGACGAGGTCGATGCCAAGACCGGCCAATGGGACGCGATGGGCATGCACGCCAACCAGTCCGGTCCGGTCGAGATCGATGCCGTGATCCCCGAGGATCGCATCGTCGGGTGGCCCGGCGACGGCGCCGCCTCCAACGACGAGGCCATCGACCCGCTCGCGTTCGTCCAGTACGCGGGTGCCTACAACGGCCTCGCGATGGGCGCCCTCGATGTCGGCAAGCAGCACGCGACGAAGCGCGCGCACGCGCAATACGGCCGCACGATCGCCGACTACCTGACGGTGCAGGACGCGTTCGGCGAGGTGCTCAGCAACACGCTGGCCTCGCGCATGTACGCGTACGGCTTCGCGAAGGAGCTCGACGACCGCACCGACAACGGCTCGTGGGAGATGTACGAGACCGACCCGGACGCCCGACCGCGCACGACCATGACGCAGTGGTCGCTGCCGGCGAAGGTGCTCGCGACGAAGGCCGCGTGGGAGGCAACGGACAAGATGCTGCAGGTCTGCGGCGGTCGCGGCTACTCGAAGTCCAGCGAGATCGAGCGTCTCTTCCGCGACGGCAAGGCCGGTTGGATCATGGCGCCGACCAACGAGGTCACGCGCATCCTGGTCGGCAAGTGGGCGCTGTTCGGCGCCGAGGCCGTCGACTGGTGGAACCAGCACGTCGATGAGCCCGCGCTCAACAACGAGCTCGGCAAGCTGGATGTGGACGGCAAGCGCGATCTCGCCGCGCGCCTGCTGGCCGAGATCGCCGAAGATGACGCCAAGCGCGTCGCCCCGACCAACTAGCCAGGAGCAGACCGATGCCCGAGACCGACGACCTCGCCGAAGTCACGATCGACACCACCCGCATGATCGGGTGGGTGCCCCCGAAGTCCGAGCACGTCCTCTACGACACGCCCGTGATGGGCCACCTCGGCATGAAGCCCGAGATCGTGGTGCCCGAGCCCACGGACGAGCGCATCTGGGTCGAGATCGAGCCGAACGTCTGCTTCCGCCCGCTGTTCTTCGACATGAACACGGGCGGCCACGGCGAGGTGCTGCGGGTGCGCAAGGGCGGGGTGCTGAGCAAGCACCGCCACCCCTCCCCCGTCCACGGCGTCGTGCTGAAGGGCCGCTGGCACTACCTCGAGCACTCGTGGGTGGCCGAGACCGGCAGCTACGTCTTCGAGCCGCCGGGCGAGGTGCACACGCTGACGGTGACCGACGACTGCGAGGAGATGCAGACCGCGTTCTTCATCCTCGGCCCCGTGCTCTACACCGACGATGACGAGAACGTCGTCCACGTGGAGGACAACGTCGGCCTGATCGAGCACTGCAAGAAGGCGTACAAGCTGAACGGCCTCGGCGAGGACTTCGTCGACCAGTTCATCCGCTGAGCACCTCGGGTCGGCTGATCTGAAGGGTTTCCCACCTCGCGGGCGTCACCTGCGCGTGGGACACTTCAGGCCATGTCCGCTGCTGCCCCTGCCGCTCCCGCCGACCCCTCCGATGAGGCGCCTGCGCCGAAGGACATGGCGCGCCTGCTGGTGATCGCCGTGATCGTCGGCGTCGTCGGCGCGATCGGCGCCACGGCCTTCCTGTACGTCGTCCACGAGCTGCAGCACGTCGCGTTCTCATCCCTGCCGGAGGCGCTCGGCATCGACGGCGCGCCGTGGTGGTGGGCCGGGATCATGCTCCTGATCGGCGCGACGATCGTCCTGATCGCGCAGCGCCTGCCGGGGCGCACCGGCGCGAGCCCGCTGACCGGTTTCCACTTCGACAACCCGCTGGCCATCGTGCCGGGCATCCTGCTCGCGGCGCTGGGCACGCTGATCTTCGGCATCGCGCTCGGTCCCGAGGCGCCGCTGATCGTCCTCGGCTCGGCGCTCGGTGTGCTGCTCCTGCGGCGCACCCGCAACGAGCAGGCGATCAAGGCCGGTGGCTTCCTCGGCGGCACGGCGGCGATCGGCGCCATCTTCGGCAACCCGTTCATCACCGCGTTCATGATCCTGGAGTTCGCCGCGTTCGGCGTGGCGCCGTCGTCGCTGATCCTGCCCGTGCTCGTCGCGCTGGGCGCGAGCTACCTCGTGCAGATCGGCCTGTGGAGCATCCCCGGCGTCGGCGTGCACGGCCTGAGCCTGCCGGACCTCCCGGCCTACGACAGCATCCATCCGGGCGACCTGGTCGTGGCCGCCGGCGTCGCGATCGTCGCGGGCATCGTGACGGTGGCCGCGCGCGAGCTGGCACTGCGTTACGAGGGCCTGGCGACGAGCCGCCCGGCGGTCGCGGTGTACGCGACGGCGCTCCTCACCACCCTCGGCGTGCTGGTCGCCGTCGAGGGGTTCGGCGCGACGTACGACGAGGTGCTCTTCAGCGGCCAGACCGGCATGCCGCAGCTGATCGCGGAGACGAGCCTCGGGCTCGTCGTCGTGGTCCTGCTCGTCAAGCTCGTCGCCTACGCGGCGGCGCTCGGCGGCGGCTTCCGCGGCGGTCCGATCTTCCCCGCCACCTTCCTCGGCGTCGGCGTGGCCGTCGCCGGCTCGCTGATCTTCGACGGCGAGAGCGTCAGCGCCCTCGCCGCCGCCGGCATCGCCGCGGGCGCCGCCGCGATGATCAAGCTGCCGGCCACCAGCGCCCTGCTCGGCCTGCTGCTGATCTCCGGCGCCGGCGTGGCGATCGCCCCGTTCGCGATCCTCGGCGCGGTCGTCGGGCTGATCGTCCGTCTGATCGCCGAGCAGAAGCTCGAGGGCGGTCGCGGCGACGGCGCCCCCGCGCCCCATTGACACCCGGCGCGATTGCGCGAACATACGCCTACCCCACACCCCGGAGGCGGAGATGAGCGCTGCACCCGACGATGACGTCGACCCCGACGACGAGCTCGACGACGAGGACGAGGTCGAATTGGACGACGTGGACGAGCTCGCCGAGGAGGACTGGAGCGAGTTCACCTACGGCGTCTCGGATGACGACGACGAGTACTAGAGCGTAAGCACTCTGACGCCCGGCGCGACTCGCGGGCATGATGATCCTCCGCATCCTCCTCGCGATCCCGTGCTTCCTGCTGGGCGGCTACTTCGCGCTCGTCTCGCTGATCGTCGGCTGCACCGTGCAGAACCAGGCGATGGCCGAGGGCTCGGCCACCCAGTGGTTCCTCTTCCTGCAGGGCCTGCCCCCGAACATCGGCACGTGGATCGTCGGCGTGGTCGGCATGCTGCTGATCGGCTGCGGCCTGGCACTCGTCGACGGCGCCGCGCGGAAGCGGTGAGGCGCGTGTTCGGCGACGGTCGCGAGCCGGCGAGGAGGCCGGCCTTCATGTCCGACGACGGCTCGCAGCGCTA
>CAZPQP010000137.1:0-5263 GCA_964588635.1 uncultured Bifidobacterium sp. | reverse complement strand
AGCGACTACCCGCACCTGCTGAGCCCCCTGCAGATCGGCACGACCGTGGTCCGCAACCGGATCATGCAGACCGCGCACGCGAAGATGTACAGCAACTTCGGCGCGGACACGCAGCGCGATATCGACTACCAGGTGGCGCGCGCCAGGGGCGGCGCGGGGCTCCTCATCACCGGCAATCGCCTCGTGCACCCCACCTCGACGACCGGCAACCAGCGCTTCATGTGGGCCTTCCTCAAGGATGCCGTCGAGACGAACCAGAAGCTCACCGACGCGGTGCACGAGCACGGTGCGAAGATCTTCGAGCAGCTGAACCACTTCGGCGGCAACGCCACCAGCGACTCGGCCGACGACATCCGCGTGCTGTGGGGCCCGTCGAACGTGAAGAGCCCCGCCTACGGCGAGATGCCGAAGGCGATGGAGCGCGAGGACATCCAGGAGCTGATCGACTGGTGGGCCCGCTGCGCCGAGCTGTCGCGCGAGGGCGGCTTCGACGGCACCGAGGTGCACATCGCGCATTCCTATCTGCTCCACCAGTTCCTCAGCCCGCTCTACAACAAGCGCACCGACGAGTACGGCGGCTCGCTGGAGAACCGCCTGCGCCTGACGCGCGAGGTGATCGACGCGATCCGCGCGAAGGTCGGCTCCGACTGGACGGTCGGCATCCGCCTCAACCTGCACGACTTCATGCCGGGCGGCCTCGACGTCGAGGACGCCGTCGCCGCGGCCAAGCATCTGCAGGAGCACACGGCCATCGACTTCATCAACGTGTCGGCGGCCGGGTACCACAACATCCACATGGCGATGCAGCCGTCGGACGAGCCCGATGGCTACCTGGTCGAGCTGTCGGCCCGCGTGAAGGCCGTCGCCGACATCCCGGTCTTCACGGTCGGCGGCATCAAGGACCCCGCGATGGGCGACGAGATCGTGGCGAGCGGCAAGGCCGACATGGTCGCGATGACGCGCGCGCTGATCGCCGACCCCGACTTCGCCAACAAGGCGGCGGCTGGGAAGTCCGACGAGATCATCCACTGCATCCGCGGCAACCAGGGCTGCATCGGCCGCATCTACAAGGGCTTCCCCGTCTCCTGCACTGTCAACCCGGCCACGGGCCGCGAGGGGCGCTTCCGCGAGCTCGTGCCGGCGGAGGATCCGGGCCACTGGGTCGTCGTCGGCGGCGGCGCGGCCGGCATGAAGGCCGCGGAGACGCTCGGCAAGCGCGGCCATCGCGTCACCCTGCTCGAGGCCACAGGCGAGCTCGGCGGCCAGCTGAAGCTCGTCGTCCAGACGCCGGGGCGCCACATGTGGAACGTCGTCACGCGCGACCTCAAGGTGCAGATGGCGCTCGGCGACGTCGACATCCGCCTCGACACGGTGGCGACGCCGGAGCTGATCGCCGAGCTCGACCCCGACGGCGTGATCATCGCCACGGGCGCGCTGCCGAGCCGCACGGGCTTCTCTCCCGTCCAGCCGATGATCGACGTCCTGCCGCGCGCCGACGAGGCCCGGGTCTTCACGCTGTGGGAGGCGATCGAGGGAGCCGATGGCATCGGCGAGCGCGTGGTGCTGCTCGACGACGACGGCTCGCGCACCGCGGCCGGCGCGGCCGAGGTCCTGCTCAACCGCGGCCATACGGTGCACGTCGCCACCCGCTGGAACCAGCTCTACCCCTTCACCTCCGGCGGTCTCGACATGGCGACGCTGTACCAGCGCCAGTTCGAGAAGGGCCTGACGTACACGATCAACACGTGGGCGAGCGCGATCGGCGACGACGCGGTCGAGATGTGGAACGTCTACACGGGCGCGGCCGAGACGGCCCTGCCGTACGACAGCGTCGTCGTCACCGGCCAGAAGCCGAACGACGAGCTCTACCTCGCCCTCAAGGAGCAGCGTGACAACGTGCACCGCGTCGGCGACGCCGTCGCGTGCCGCAAGCTCGACCACGCCATCTACGAGGGCTACCTCGCCGGCATCGAGCTGTTCGATCCGCGCGAGCGCTACATCTTCGAGGGAGAGCTCGAGCGCGAGGACGCGACGCTCGTGCACGGGGACTGACGCAACCGCGAAGCGGCGGTCAGAACGCGGGGCAATCGGTTCGCCAGTCGGTGCGTGCCGCGATCGTGATGACAAGCGGTTGCACCGGCAGGCTGTTCGCCGCCGCGCGATTGACCAGAGACACCGGATCCTCGGGTCGCGGACAGGCGCTGCTCGAATCCCAGCGCTTGCCGGTCACGCCGATCAACCCGAAGGCGTAGTTGCCCGCGCACGGCTCGATCATCTTCCACTGCGTCGGGCCATCGCCAAGGGCGAGCTTGTACCGGCTGCCAGTGGGACTGCACGCGTACACGATCGCCTTGACGAAACCGCCGGTGATGACCGTCGATGCTCCGGGTGCGAGCAGGCACTGGGCGACGATCACGACCATGTCGAAGCTATCGGTCGATCCGGGCGGAGCGATGGCACCGGCGCACGGCGGAAAGGCAGCGTCGTCGATGAACAGGCGCGCCCGATCGTACTTCCCGGTTGCGAGATCATGCACGTGCCGGATGCCGGCCTCCTCGCCTGTGGGGATCTCCCGCAGCGCGAATGAGACCCGCCCATCCGCGAACCGCGGGCGCGTCAGCTCCACGACGTGCGTGCGCTCATCACCGCGGCGCGTCAGGATCAGGGCGGCGTTCGGTGGGTCATCCGCGAAGCCGCTAGCCGCCCACAGTGCCTCGAGACCGCGCAGGTTCGTCGACCCGGCTCTGCGCTCGGGGCGATCGGTGAACCACGTAACGGGCGCGTTGGCGGGCAGCGACAGCCGGCTCGCCTTGCCGGAGGTCGTCACGATGGCGCCCTTCGCGTCGAGCGCATAGAGGATGCCCGGCGCGGCCGCTGCGGCGCCAGCGCCCGGCACGACACCGCACGTCGCGGCGAGGACCACACCGAGCAGGAGATAGCGGCGCACGCCGCAAGCGTACCGGCATCGCCGACGCCGCACCTGCCGAGGTGAGTCGGGACACGCGGCCGCCGTCGGCGCCGTGGGGGGTCGACGGCGTTGTCGCAGCCGACGGGCAGACCAGCGATCCCTTTGCCCGAAGGAGCACGAGGAGCGCGGCGGGCCTGCAGCGGCGTATCGCCACCGACGTGATCGCGACGCGGAGGAGGAAGCGCCCTTCACGTTCCGCGGGCATTCGCCTAGAATCATCCGAGCAAGGGAGGATATCGCTGTGGCGATCGCCAACGCGTTCTACACCGAGGAGTTCCACGGGCCGTTCCAGCTCCACGGGCTCGGCGACTTCGAGCTCGAGGAGGGCGGCGTCCTGCCCGACCTCCAGCTGGCCGTCAGCACGCAGGGCGAGCTGAACGCGGCGCGCGACAACTGCATCCTCGTCCCCACCTGGTACTCGGGCACGCACCAGATCATGGAGCAGGTCTACATCGGCCCCGATCGCGTGCTCAACCCGGACGAGTACTTCATCGTCTGCGTCAACCAGATCGGCAACGGCCTCTCGTCCTCGCCGCACAACGTGGACGGACCGCACGCCGGGGCGAACTTCCCGAAGGTGCGCATCGGCGACGACGTGCGCGCGCAGGAGCAGCTGCTGCGCGAGGTCTTCGGCGTCGAGCAGCTGGCGCTCGTCGTCGGCGGTTCGATGGGCGCCCAGCAGACGTGGGAGTGGGCAGTGCGGTTTCCCGACAAGGTCCTGCGCGCGGCACCGATCGCCGGCACGGCGCGCAACACGCACCATGACTTCCTCTACACGCAGAGCCTGATGGACGCGATCACGTCGGATCCCGGCTGGAATGGCGGCGACTACGGCTCACCGGACGAGGTCGCCGAAGGTCTGCGCCTCCACGGGCGCCTCGCCGGCGTGATGGGCTGGTCGACCGAGTGGTACAAGCAGGAGTGCTGGCGGCGCGTGGGCGACTTCCCCACCTTCGATGACTTCACCCGCGAGTTCACGCACGGCTACCACGAGGTGCTCGACCCGAACTCGCTGCTGACGATGGGCTGGAAGTGGCAGCACGCCGACGTCGGGCGCAACGCCGGCGGCTCGCTCGGCGCCGCGCTCGGGCGCATCAAGGCCAAGGTCTATGCGATGCCGATCTCGGAGGACATGTTCTTCCCGCCGCGCGACATCGCCGACGAGATCGCGCTCGTGCCCGACGGCGAGATGCGCGTGATCAACTCGATCGACGGGCACATGGGCCTGATCGCCACCGACCCGGGCTACCTGCCGCAGATCGAGCTGCACCTCCGCGAGCTGCTGGCGCAGGAGGCCTGAGGTGGCCCGCCGCAGCCTCGACGTCCTGATCGTCGGCGCCGGTCTCTCCGGGCTCTACCTCCTCCATCTGCTGCGCCGGCGCGGCCTCGACGTGCACGTCGTCGAGAAGGCCCCGGCGATCGGCGGCACGTGGTGGTGGAACCGCTACCCGGGCCTGCGCTGCGACGTCGAGAGCATGACCTACTCGTACGGCTGGGATCGCGAGCTCGAGCAGGAGTGGTCGTGGAGCGAGCGCTACTCCACCCACGCGGAGATCCTCCGCTATATCGAGCACGTCGCCGACCGGCACGACCTGCGCCGCGACATCCAGCTCGAGACGGAGGTGACCGCGGCGGCGTGGCATGCGGAGACCAGCCGCTGGCACGTCGAGACGAGCGGCGGCGCGTTCGACACACGCTTCCTCGTGATGGCGACGGGCTGTCTGTCCGTGCCGAACGTCGTGCAGTTCGAGGGCCTCGAGGACTTTGCGGGCGACTGGTACCACACGACGGCCTGGCCGCACGAGGGCGTGGACTTCACCGGCAAGCGCGTCGCCGTGGTCGGCACCGGCTCCACGGCCATCCAGGTGATCCCGATCGTCGCCGAGCAGGCCGAGCACCTGACGGTCTTCCAGCGCACGCCGAACTTCAGCATCCCCGCCTGGAACGCCCCGGTCACGCCCGAGCAGGAGGCGGCCCGCAAGGCGATCTACCCGGAGACGCGCGCGCTGGCGCGCACGGGCGCGACGGGCGACATCTGGCCTCTGGCCCCCGGCAAGGCCGCCGACCTCACGCCGGAGGAGCAGCAGGACGAGCTCGAGCGCCGCTGGCACCAGGGCTCGTTCTCGTTCCTCAGCGCGTTCGAGGACATGACAAGCGATCCGGAGTCGAACCGCATCGCCACGGAGTTCGTGCACCGCAAGATCAAGGAGAAGGTGCACGACCCGGCCGTGGCCGAGCTGCTCTGCCCGAAGGACCACCCGCTCGGCACGAAGCGCCTCTGCGTGGACCACGGCT
>CAZPQP010000136.1:1566-5280 GCA_964588635.1 uncultured Bifidobacterium sp. | reverse complement strand
CTCCGCGGCACGCTCCGCCGTCGCGCGATCCACATCGAACATCCGCACCTTCGCGTCGATCAGGAACTCCTCCGCGGCAGCGCGGGCCTTCCGGTCGCCGTCGGCGCCGGTGAGGACCTCGGCCCACGCGATGGTCGAGATCGCCAACGGGCGCCGAGCAGCGACCTCGGCATCGACGGCATCCACACAGGCGTCGTGCAGCGCGTCGTCCGCGTAGATCCATCCGATCACCACCGAGGAGTCGACCAGCGTCAGTCCCATTCGGCCTCCATCTCCCTGATGCGCGCGTGCGCGTCGGCGGCACCCGTGACGCGCCCGGCCTTCTCCCGTAACACGGCGCGGACGCTCCAGATCTCAACCCGGCCGAGGCCGGTCGAGCGCATGGCGAGCACCTCGCCCTCCTCGAAGCCCGCCTCGAGGAAGGTCTCCTTGCCGATGGTGATCTGATGCTTGCTGCTGATCTTTACAAGATCCATGATCGGTAAAGATAGCGCTCGCGCGGAAGCGCCCATCCCCGAACCGGAATCGCACCAGTCTCGCGCGGATCGTGCCGCGCTACAGATCGAGATGCCTGCGGCCGATCGCAATCGGCACGAGGGCCAGCAGCACGAGGCCCGCGGCGGCGAGGAACGGCCAGGCGGCCGCGGCGGTGCCCGCGTTGCGGATAGCGCTCTGAAGGTTCGCCTCGAGGGCGTTCCAGGCGGCGAGCTGCTGCGGGTCGGTCGGCGCGTTCGCGAAGACCTCGCTGATGTTCGGGATGCGGCCGTTGGCGCTCTCGACGAGGCCGCTCAGCTGGCCGCCGAGGCCGAGGCGCGTCGTGATCGGCAGCGGCGAGTCGAGCAGGAGCCGCATGCCCTGCTCCTGCACCTTCTCCTGCTGCACGCCGAGCTGGTGCGTGAAGATCGGCGTCAGCGCGACGATGCCGAGCACGAGGCCGAGGTGGCGGAAGCCCAGCGTCCAGCCGCCATGGATCGCCTGCGAGGGGCGACCGCGCAGCGCGGCGTCGGTGAGCGCCTCGATCGTCAGGCCGATGCCGAAGCCGATGGCGATCTGGCTCGGCACGGTCCACCACCACTCCGGTGCGGGCAGGAGCGCGAGCGAGGCGAGACCGGCGGCGAGCAGGATCGTGCCCGCGGCGGCGCGGGCCGGTACCGAGCCGACGTTGCCGAGCAGCTTGGCGGCGACGATCGCCGCGACGGGCATGACGGTGACGACGAGTGCGGTGGCGATCGGCGACAGCTGCCAGCCCTCGATCAGCAGGAGCACGATCAGGAAGAGCGCGGCGGTGAGGCCGGCGCTCAGCAGCATCAACGCGATGTTCGCGGCGAAGTGCGGACGGCCGGCCGGCTCGTGCTTGGCGTGGGTGCGCACGCGCAGAGTCGGCAGGGCCAGCAGGATGGCGGGCACCTGGACGAAGAAGATCGCCTCCCAGGAGATCAGCTGCGTGAGCAGGCCGCCGAGCGCGGGGCCGAAGGCGGCACCAAGCGCACCCGCGGTCGCCCAGATGACGGCAGCGCGGCGCTCCGAGCCGGTCGTGACCGGCAGGATCTCGAGCGCGGCGGTGACGGCGAGCGCGCCGCCGATGGCCTGCACGGCGCGGGCGATCAGCAGCGCCTCGAACGAGGGCGCGAGCGCGCACGACAGCGAGGCGACCGCGAAGACCGCGAGGCCCAGCAGCAGCAGGACGCCGGGCGCGCGGCGACGCACGACGTACGCGACCGGTACGGCGACGAGGGCGAGCACGATGTTGAAGCCCGTCAGGACCCACGCGACCTCGCCGATGGTGAGGCTGAAGCGCGCGAGGATGTCGGGCAATGCGAGGACGACGATCGACGAGTCGCTCAGCACCAGCGCGACGGCGAGCGCGAGGCAGATCGTCTGCAGCCGGTTGGTGCCGGGCCGCGGAATCTCGAGGCCGCGCGGCAGCGGTTCGGCCGACACTCCCCGCTCGCCCTGCACCACAGGGCGCAGCTCGCCTCGGCGAGCGGGAAGGTCGTCGGTCTCATCCATGCGACAAGTGTAGGTGCGTCTGCACACGTGTTCGGTGAACCCGGGTGCCTGCTCGCACTCTGAGAGCACCCTGAAGGCGCGTCAGTCGAATCGGCCTAGCGGCAGACGACAGAATGGGCCCGGCCCCACATTGACGCTTCGCGCGACATTCTGGGGCCGGGCCCAGCATGTCGCAGGACGTCAGTCGAGCAGGCTGGCCAGCAGGGTGACGAGACCCTCGGTGCCCTCGACGACCACGTCGGCCGCCTCGAGGAGCTCGTCCGGCGTCTCGTCGGAGCGCACTGCGACCTTCACATCGACCACGGCGAAGCCGTCGAGGTCGGTGCGGTCGTCGCCGGCGTAGAGCGAGCGGCGCACCTGCGGCTGGTCGAGCAGGAGCTGCTCGATCGCCGAGCCCTTGTCGACCGGCAGCGGGGGGCGCGCCTCGAGCGACATGCGGCCCCAGCGGGAGACGAGGCCCACGGCGCTGAGCAGCGGCACGGCGCGCAGCTCGAGCAGGGCACGGGCGGCGGTGGGGTCGGACGCCTGGCGGAAGTGGACGGTGAGGCTCGCGCCCTTGTCCTCGATCCAGCCGCCGGCCTCGGCGACGATCGGCTCGATCGCGGCCGAGGCGGTGCGCAGATCGGGCAGCCACTCCTCCACCCCGCCCGCGAGGTGCACCTCGCCGTCGACCAGCAACTCGAGCCCGTGGTTGCCGGCGAAGTGGACGCCGGGCACGGGCACAAGGCGTGCGGCGTCGAGCGCGCGGCGGCCGGAAACACAGCCCACCAGCGCGTAGCGCTCGACGAGTGCACCGATCACCGAGAGCGTCTCGGGCGGCACCGCGCTGAGGTCGGGATGCGCGACGATCGGCGCGAGCGTGCCATCGACGTCGAGCAGGATCGCGGACGTCGCGGGGACGGTGCGGATTCGTTGCAGCGGATCGGCACCCATCGCTGGATAGGATAGAGGCGTGGAGAACGCCAACGCCCTCCCGAAGGTGAGCGTCTACCCGCTGATCGGGATCGGCATCGTGTCGGGCCTGTTCGCCGCGATGTTCGGCATCGGCGGCGGCGTGGTGATCGTGCCGCTCCTGATGCTGCTCACGAGGATGCCGCCGCGCATCGCCGCCGCCACCTCGCTGGCCACGCTGCTCCTCACCTCCATGATCGGCACGGCGCGCTACGCCGGCAGCGACCACATCGACTGGGTCGCCGCGATCGTGATCGGCGCGCCCGCCGTGGTCGGCGTCCTGCTCGGCATCCAGTTCCAGCGCCGCCTGCCCGCCGATTGGCTGGTC
The DNA here is from genome assembly GCA_964588635.1 of uncultured Bifidobacterium sp. Taxonomy (GTDB): domain Bacteria; phylum Actinomycetota; class Thermoleophilia; order Gaiellales; family F1-60-MAGs149; genus F1-60-MAGs149. The sequence goes on along the minus strand of CAZPQP010000136.1, from coordinate 1,991 downwards.
ATCGGCTTCGGCGTGCTGATCATCGCCATCGGCCTCAAGCTGGTGTTCGCCCTCTGATGGACATCACGCTGATCACCATCTGCTTCGCGATCGGCTGCGGCGTCGCCGCGGGCCTGCTCGCCGGCCTGTTCGGCGTGGGCGGCGGTGTGATCTTCGTCCCGACCCTCGTGCTCGTCTTCGCCTTCACGCAGCTCGATGCGCAGGCCACGTCGCTCGCCGCGATCATCCCCGTGGCCGCCGTCGGCGCCTGGCGCCAGACCAACGACGAGAACGTCTACTGGCGCGGCGCGCTGCTCATGGGCATCGGCGCGGCCGCGGGTGTCGTGGTCGGCGCCGAGGTGGCGACCCGGCTCCCCGATGCCCTCCTCTCGCAGGTCTTCGGCGCGGTGCTGATCCTGTCGGGCGGCGAGATGATCGTCAGCGCC
>CAZPQP010000136.1:0-1466 GCA_964588635.1 uncultured Bifidobacterium sp. | reverse complement strand
CCCATCTGCCGATCCGCGTCGGCCTTGATCGACTGCACGATCGCCGGATCGCGCAGCGTCGTGGCGTCGCCGAGCTCCTTGCCCTCGGCGATGTTCTTGAGCAGGCGGCGCATGATCTTGCCCGAGCGCGTCTTCGGCAGGTCGGGCGCGAAGAGCAGCAGCGACGGGCGGGCGAACTTGCCGATGTCGCCCGCGACGTGCCCGGCCAGCTCGGCGCGCAGCTCCTCGCTCTGCTCGACGCCGTCGCGGAGGATCACGAACGCCGCGATCATCTCGCCCTTGATCGGATCCTCGGCGCCGATCGCGGCCGCCTCGGCGACGGCCGGGTGGCCGACGAGCGACGACTCGATCTCGGTCGTGGAGATGCGGTGGCCGGCGACGTTGATGACGTCGTCGACGCGGCCGAGCAGCCAGATGTCGCCGTCGGCATCGGTGCGGGCGCCGTCTCCGGTGAAGTAGACCGTCTTGCCGAAGCGGTTCCAGTAGGTGTCGACGAAGCGCTGGTCGTCGCCCCAGATCGTGCGGAGCATCGACGGCCACGGGCGCTGCAGCGTCAGGTAGCCACCGCCGCCGATCGCCACCTCGGCGCCCTGCTCGTCGACGATGACGGGCTTCATGCCGGGCAGCGGGCCGATCGCGGAGCCGGGCTTCGTCGTGGACAGGCCGGGCAGCGGCGACAGCACGATCGAGCCGGTCTCGGTCTGCCACCACGTGTCGACGATCGGGCAGCGCTCGCCGCCGACGTGCTCGTGGTACCAGATCCAGGCCTCGGGGTTGATCGGCTCGCCGACGGTGCCGAGGAGGCGCAGCGACGAGACGTCGTACTTCTCGACGGCCTCGGGGCCGGCCTTGATCAGCGCGCGGATCGCGGTCGGCGCGGTGTAGTAGATCGTGACCTTGTGCTTGTGCACGATCTCCCAGTGGCGCTCCCACGTGGGGTGCTCGGGCGTGCCCTCGTAGATGATCCCGGTCGTGTGGTTGGCCAGCGGGCCGTAGACGACGTACGTGTGGCCGGTCACCCAGCCGCAGTCGGCGGTGCACCAGTAGACGTCGTCGTCCTTGATGTCGAAGACCCACTGGTGCGAGAGGATCGCGCCGAGGAGGTAGCCGCCGGACGTGTGGACGATGCCCTTCGGCTTCGCCGTCGTGCCCGAGGTGTAGAGCATGAACAGCACGTCCTCGGCGTTCATCGGCTCGGGCGCGCAGTTGGGTGCGGCCGCCGCGAGGGCGTCGTGCCACCAGATGTCCTTGTCGGTCCAGGCGATGTCCTGCTCGGTGCGGCGCACGACGAGGACGTTCTCGATCGTCGGGCACATCGCGACGGCCTCGTCGGCGATGTCCTTGAGCGGGATGATCTGCCCGCGGCGCCACGCGCCGTCGCCGGTGATGACGAGCTTGCAGGAGGCGTCCTGGATGCGGTCGGCGAGGGCCGACGCGGCGAAGCCGCCGAAGACGACCGAATGGAT
>CAZPQP010000135.1:0-5335 GCA_964588635.1 uncultured Bifidobacterium sp. | reverse complement strand
TCAACCACGCCCTCGTGTCGGCCGCGCTGTTCCTGCTCGCCGGCTGGCTCGAGACGCAGGCCGGCTCGGGCGCGTTCAAGCACCTCGGCGGCCTGGCGCGCAGCCGCCCGGTCCTCGCCACCACGGCGCTGATCCTCGGCATGGCCGCGCTGGCCGTACCGGGCTCGAGCGTGTTCGCGTCCGAGTTCCTGATCCTCCTCGGCGCCTTCGAGAACCACTGGTGGCTCGGCGCGATCATCTCGCTGGGCATCGTGCTCGCCGCGATGTACATGCTCCGCTGGGTCTCCGCCGTCCTGCACGAGCGCGAGGGCGACCTCGTCGGCACGCTCAACCCGCCGGATCTGCGCCGCGGCGCGCTGCTCTGCATCCTGCCGCTTGTCCTCTGCCTCATCGGTCTGAGCATCGCGCCCGCGCAGTTCACCGATCGCGTCGACGCGGCCTCGACTGCGCTGATCCACGGAGCTGCGAAGGAGGCCGGCCGGTGATCCAGGGACCGTCCGTCGACTGGGTCGCCATCGCCCCGGAGATCGCGCTGATCACCGGCGCCTTCGGCCTGCTGCTGCTCGCGACCTTCGCGCGCGCCTACGAGCGCGGTCTCAGCGTGATCATGGGCCTCGGCGCGCTCGCCGTGTCCGCCGCCTTTGCCGTGGCGGCCTGGGGCGATGCCCCGGTCGTGACGCTGTCCGATGCGTTCCGTGTGGATGACCTGACCGAGCTCGTCCGCATCACCGTCGCCATCATGGCCGCGCTGGTGATCCTGCTGTCGATCGGCTGGGCGCGGTTCCGCGAGCACGGCTCGGAGTTCACGGCGCTGCTGCTGCTCGTCTGCGCCGGCATGAGCATCGTCGCCGGCTCCACGTCGTTCGTCACGCTGTTCGTCGGCCTCGAGCTCTTCTCGCTCTCGCTCTACGTGCTCTGCGCGTTCGACGGCAAGAGCCGTGCCTCGCTCGAGGCGGGCTTCAAGTACCTCGTGCTCGGCACGATCGGGTCGATCGTCCTCGTCTACGGCGCGGCGTTCCTCTACGGCGCGACCGGCTCGTTCATGTACGGCGGGGTCGCCGAGGCGCTCGCCAAGGGCGGTGCGGACGATTCGATCGTCACGCTCGGCACGGCGCTGGTCCTGATCGGCCTGCTCTTCAAGGTCGGCGCGATGCCGTTCCACATGTGGGTGCCCGACGTCTACGAGGGTGCGCCCACGCAGATCACGGGCTTCATGGCCGGCGCCACCAAGCTGGTCGCGTTCGTCGCGCTGGCCCGCGTCGTGCTCGAGGCCCTGCCGTCGCAGGTCGATCTGTGGTCGCCGGTGCTGATCATCGCCGCCATCGTCACGATCATCGGCGGCAACATCGCCGCGCTGGTGCAGACGAACGTCAAGCGCATGATCGCGTGGTCGAGCGTCGGCGCCGCGGGCTACGCCCTGATCGGCATCATCGTCAACGGCAGCGACGGCCTGCGCGGCCTCGTCTTCTACCTCGCCGCCTACGCCTTCACCGCCATGGGCGCGTTCGCCGTGATCGCGGTCTTCGAGCGCGACCAGGCCCGCGAGAAGGGCTACGCGACGCTCGACGGCATGCGCGCGTGGGGCTACAGCCGCCCGTTCGCGGCGATGGCCATGGTCGTCTTCCTGCTCGCCTTCGCCGGCTTCCCGCCCACCGCGGGCTTCATCGGCAAGTTCGTCGTCTCCGGCACGGCCGTGACGCACGGCTACGCCTACCTGGCGATCATCGGCGCGATCGGCTCCGTGATCGGCCTCGGCTACTACCTCCGCGTGGTCCTCGCCATGTACGACCGCTCGCGCAAGAGCGACGTCGGCCTGCCCGCCTCGCCGGGCCTCGGCGGCGCCACGCTCGTGATCCTGATCTGCCTCGCCGTCGTCCTGCTCGGCGGCATCCTGCCGGGCGTGCTGCTCGACTGGTCCGGTCAGGCCTCGGCGTTCCTCGCCGCGGTCAAGTAGCGCCTAGTCTTTCCGCGGACAGCCCGCCGAGGAGGACACGATGCCCGAGAACACCACGATCACCTGGCTTGGCCACGCGACCTGGCACATCAAGACGCCCGGCGGCGTTGACGTGCTCGTTGATCCCTGGCTCTCCACGAACCCGAAGTGCCCCGAGTCGGCCTACGAGTCCTCGGCCGACGTCGTGCTCGTCACGCACGGCCACGGCGACCACATCGCCGATGCGGCAGACGTCGCCAAGCGCGGCAACGCGACGACGATCGCGCAGTACGAGATCGCCGGCTGGCTCGGCGAGCAGGGCGCGCCGAACACGATCGGCATGAACACGGGCGGCACCGTCGAGGCCAACGGCCTCAAGATCACGATGGTGCAGGCGTTCCACTCGAGCAGCCTGCCCGACGGCACCTGCTGCGGCGATCCGGTCGGCTACGTGATCGAGCTCGAGAGCGGCCAGCGCATCTACATCGCCGGCGACACCGGCGTGTTCGGCGACATGGCGCTGATCGGCGAGCTGTACGCGCCCGTCATCGCGATCCTCCCGATTGGCGACCTCTTCACGATGGGGCCGTTCCAGGCCGCCCACGCCACGCGCCTGCTCGGCGTCAAGCACGTGCTCTGCTCGCACTGGGGCACGTTCGACGCGCTCACGGGCACGCCGGCGAAGCTCAAGGAGGAGCTCGCGAAGCTCGGCCTCGGCGACGTCACCGTCCACGAGCTCGCGCCGGGCGAGTCGCTGTAGCGCCATGACGTTCTCGATTGTGGCGTTCGATCGCGGCACCGGTGACGTCGGAGTCGCAGTCGCCTCGAAGTTCCCGGCTGTCGGCGCAGTCGTTCCCTGGCTGGAAGCAGGAGTAGGCGCAGTCGCGACTCAGTCGTTCGTCAACGCCCGCTACGGCCCGGATGGACTCGACCTGCTTCGTGCAGGGGAGCATCCGACCAGGGCAGCAGAACTGCTCACCAGCGTCGATGAGGGGCGAGCCGTACGCCAGCTCGGGATGGTGGATTGCAGCGGTGCGTCGGCCACGTTCACGGGCGACGAGTGCCTTGACTGGGCCGGCGGAGTGTGTGGCGACGGGTTTGCAATTCAAGGCAACCTGCTCGCAGGAGGCGAGGTCGTCGCGGCGATGGAGCGGGCGTGGCTCGCCTCAGCCGAAGCTCCGCTCGTCGACCGCCTGATGGCCGCCCTGCTGGCCGGGGATCGCGCGGGCGGCGACCGTCGCGGTCGCCAATCCTCCTCGATCCACATCAAACGCAAGGGCGCTGGCTACGGGGGGGCAACAGATCAACTGATCGACCTGCGTGTCGATGATCACGTCGATCCCGTGCCGGAACTGCAGCGGCTTATCGACATCCACATGCTGCTGTTCGGCACAACGCCGGAGTCCGAGTGGGTCACGATCGATCATGCCGTTGCCGACCAGATCCGTGGCGCGCTGCAGGCACGGGGAGCCACGATCGCCGTCACCGGACCGTGGAATGCCGATGTCGAGGAGGCCCTCAGAGCGTGGGTCATCAACGAGAACATCGACGAACGCTGGTCGGGCGGCGACCGGATCGATCCGGTCGTGCTGGAGCACCTCTGCTCGCGGAACTGATGCGATTACGCGCGTCAAGAGCGTGCGTTCGCCGCAAAGCCGCGTGAAATTGTTCTGTAGCATTTGTTTCTGTGAATCAGAACAAAATCATGCGAAAGGGCAGACCGCCGCGGTCGGGTGTCTACGCACAGGCACACGAGCTGATGTCCGAGATGGTCGCACGCCACGGAGCGCTGCCCACCCCGGGAACCGCACCGGCAGCATGGGAGGAGCTGTGGATCGCCGATGCGCACAACTCCACGGCGATCGAGGGCAATACGCTGGTGCTCGCGCAGGTTCGGGATCTGCTTCGCGCGCGCGAGACATCGGGGCGACGACCACTCAAGGACTACCTCGAGGTGATCGGCTACGCCGCCGCCGCGCGCTCGATTCTCGACGAGCTCGAAGGTGCAGAGCGATTTGATCGTACCCCGGCGATGACGATCACCGACGTCCGCCGATTGCACCAGCTCGCGATGGGCCCGGTCTGGGACTGGGAGCCGCACCCCCATGCGCTGCCCGACGAGGCACCCGGCGGCTGGCGACAGCACGACATCCTCGCCTTCCCCAGCGGAATGCGTCCCCCGGCGTGGACGGAGGTGCCGCAGCGCATGTCCGATTGGGTTCGGGCGGCGAACACCGCGGTCGGCATGGTCGATCCGCTGCTGCCTGAACGCCTTGCGGAGGCGCACGCCCGCTTCGAGCGGATCCATCCGTTTCTCGACGGCAACGGGCGGACCGGCCGCCTCCTGCTCAATCTGCTCCTCGTGCGCAGCGGGTATCCACCGATCGTGCTCCGCAGCCGCCAGCGCACGGCGTATCTCCGGGCGCTGGTGCAGGCAGATGCGGGCCGTCCCGGGGCCCTCGGCGAGCTGATCGCTCGCGGCATCATCGAGTCAGTCGAGCGCCTCGTGCTGCCCGGTGTGGCCCGGCGGGGCGATCTGATGCCCCTCGCAGCACTGGCGGATGAGCGCGTGAGCGCCGACGCGCTGAAGATGGCGGCACGGCGAGGGCGATTGCGCGCGCTGCAGGACGACAGCGGGTACTGGCGCAGCACACGCGAGGAGGTCGACGCGTATCCCGCGTCGAAGCACCGCCGTGCTACAGGACCTTCAGCGGCTTCTTGATCCGCGCCAGCGGATCCTGCGTGCGCATGCCGTGCAGGCGCTCGGCCAGCGCGCGGATGGCGACGGCGGCGGGGGAGTCGGGTGCGCTGATCGTGAAGGGCACGCCGATGTCACCGCCCTCACGTAGGGCGGGCTCGAGCGGGATCTCGGCGAGCAGCGGCACCTCGAGGTGGCCGGCCAGCGACGCGCCGCCGCCGGAGCCGAAGAGATCATCGCGCTCGCCACAGCACGGGCAGACGCGGTACGACATGTTCTCGATCACGCCGACGACGCGCATGTTGACGCGCTCCGACACGGCGGCCGCACGCTCGGCGACGCGCTGCGCGGCGGCCTGCGGGGTCGTGACGACGACCGCCTCGGCATTGGGGACGAGGCCGCCGAGCGAGATCGCGACGTCGCCCGTGCCCGGGGGCATGTCGATCAGCAGCACGTCGAGGTCGCCCCAGTGGACGTCCGACAGGAACTGTTGCATCGCCTTGTGGAGCATCGGGCCGCGCCAGAGCACGGCGCCGCCCTCCTCCATGAAGTAGCCGATCGAGATGGTCTTGAGGCCGTGCGCGACGGGCGGCACGATCATCTTGTCCACCGTGACGGGGCGCTGGTGGATGCCGAGCATGCCGGGGATCGAGAAGCCGTAGATGTCGGCGTCGATCACGCCGACCTCGAGCCCCAGCTGCTGG
>CAZPQP010000134.1:0-5350 GCA_964588635.1 uncultured Bifidobacterium sp. | reverse complement strand
TGCCGCCGACGGTGAACGACGACGCGCTGAGCCCGGTGACCGCCTGGTTCATCGTGAGGTCCCAGACGAGCGTCGTCGGCGACGTCGCGTAGGGCGTGCGCACGGTCATCGTCGAGACCGCGGGCGCGAGCGACGTGATCGTCACGTAGCCCGTGGCCGCGTTCGTGGCCGTGGTGTCCACGCTCGTCGCGCCGACCCGCGTGAACGAGCCGCCGCCACCGCCGCCGCCCCACGCGTTCGTGAAGACGAGACCGCCGCCACCGCCGCCCGCGTAGCCGCCACCGCCCCCACCAGCGCTGCCGTTGCCCGTGCCACCGCCGCCGAAGCCGCCCGTCCCGCCGCCGGCTCCGCCCGACGTGAAGGCGGCACCCGACGCTCCGCCGGTCAGCCCGCCGCCACCGCCACCAGTCGATGTGCCGCCACCGGCGGTACCGGAGCCGCCGGCACCGCCGGAGCCGCCGGCCAGCCCCGCGTTCCCGGTCGACCCGGCGCTGGCCACAAGGGCGTTGCCACCACCGCCGCCGCCGCCCGCCACGACGATCGCGGTGTTGGTGCTCGTCGTGACGAACGATCCACCGCCACCGCCGTTGCTCCCGCCGGACTGCCCGACGAGGAGCTTGAGCACGTCGCCCTCCGTCAGCGACACCGTGGCGGCGACGACGCGGCCGGCTGCGGAGTTCGCCCCGCCTCCCGTCGCGCCCGCCGCGGTGATCCGGTAGGCGCCGGAGGCCGGCACCGTCCAGTACTGGATGCCCGCGGTCACGTTGAAGTTGAGGACATTCGACACCCACGGCGCCGAGCCGTACGCCGTCAGGCACTGCGCGAGCGTCGGCCCCGAGGCGCCGGTGGCGGCGCACGGCGTGAAGGTATGCGTCGTATAGGCGTAGGCGGCCCGACTCGGCGCGGGACGCGCGAGTGCCGCCGCTGCAGCCACGAGGACGATCGCCAGGATCCCGAGCGCGCGCAGGCGGCGGCCGGCCGATGCGGTGCGGGCAGCGCCGGGCGCGGCCCGTCGGGTGACGGAACAGGGATGCAAACGGTTGGTTGACGATCACGGGACGGGGAGACCCACGCGCCCACCGACAGTTTCCCCTGTACCGGAGCCGAAAAACGGTGATCCGGTCAAACTCGTTACACCTGTTGCAGTCGCCCCAGGCAAGGGCTGAAGCCGAATCCCGACTCCTCGCGGTGCGGACGGTGTGCCGGCGCACCGAACACGCGCCCGTACCGGGTGGGAATCAGCCCAAGGTGACGTCGAGATGCGCGCGAATGGCCGCCCGCATGCGCTCGGGCGTGACCGATTCGGGATGCAGCAGGACGTGCAGCGCAAGGCCGTCGATCAGGGCGGCGTAGGTGCGCGCCCACTCGGCGGCATCGACCCTGCGGAAGTTCCCCGCCGCGACCCCCGCCTCGACCGCCTTCTCCATCTGCCGACGCCAGCCCGCGTAGAGCCGCTCGTGGCGCTCGGCGAGCTCGGGCGTGCGCGCGGCGCGGGCGCCGAGCTCGCCCCAGACGCGCTGCTCGTCCACCCGCTCGGGGGTGTCGGGCACGGAGGCATCGCCGAGGGCGACCAGGGTCTCGCGCGGCCCCTTGGCGTTCTCGAGCTCCGCCGCCGTGCGCGCGGCGAAGCGCGAGGCGAGCTCCTCGAGCGTGGCGCCCAGCACCTGGTTCTTGGTGGCGAACCAGTGCGTGATCGTGCCCGTGGAGACGTCGAGCTCGGCCGCGAGGCCGCGCATGGTCGTGGCCTCGTAGCCCTCGCGCGCGATCAGGCGGATCGCGCCGTTGACGATCTCGGTGCGCCGCAGCGCCTCGACGGAGGTCCGGGGCATCAGCCCTGCTTCGGCCACGCGGCGACGGCGTGCGTGCCGCGCTTGCGCATCTCGTTGACGAGGACGACCTTCTGGATCTCGCTCGTGCCCTCCCAGATGCGGTCCACACGCAGGTCGCGGTAGAAGCGCTCGACGGCGTTCTCGCGCATGTAGCCGCGGCCGCCGAGCACCTGGACGCACGAGTCGACGACGCGGTTGGCCATCTCCGACGCGAACAGCTTGATCCCCGCGGCCTTGGCGTGCAGCGTCTTCGGGTCGATCGTGCCCTGCGTGACCTCCCACGCCACCTGATACGTCACGGCACGCGCCGCCGCGATGTCGGCCACGGCCTCGGCCAGCGGGAACGACACGCCCTGGAAGTCGATGATGCGCTCGCCGAACTGGACGCGCTCCTCCGCGTAGGCGAAGGCGTCCTCGAGGCAGCGCTCGGCACCGCCGAGGCAGCGCGCCGCGATCATCAGGCGCTCCTCCATGAACCACTCCTTGGTGAGGTTGTAGCCCTCGCCCACCTCGCCGAGCACGCGGTCCGCGCCGACCTTGACGTCGTGGTAGCGGAAGATCGGATGCTCGTAGACGAAGTGATGCATGTAGCGCGGCACGCGGAACTCCTCCACGCCCTCCTGGTCGCGGTCGATCAGGAACGACGTCGGGCCCTCGCCCGGGACGTCGGCCACGACGATCTGGTAATCCGCCACGTCGCCGACGGTCACGTACCACTTCTCGCCGTTGAGGACGAAGCCGTCGCCATCGCGCACGGCCTTCGTGGCCAGCACCGACGGATCCGAGCCGGCGTCGGCCTCGGTGATCGCGTAGCAGGAGCGGCGCCTGCCCTCGATCTCGGGGATCAGGAAGCGCTCGCGCTGCTCCGGCGTGCAGTACTTCAGCACGTTGGCGGGGCGCCAGACGACGTCCCAGAGCGCGTTCGTCGAGCGGCCGAGCTGCTCCTGCGAGAGGACCTGCTCGAAGATCGTCATGCCCTGGCCGCCCCACTCCGTGGCCATGTTGACGGCGTTGAGGCGCGCGTCGAGCACGCCCTGGTAGGTCGGCGCGAGCTGCTCGGGCGTGAGGCCGTCGTTCTCGTCGCAGAGGATCTCGAGCGGCAGCAGGTGCTCGTCGCAGAGGCGGCGGGAGCGCTGCTGGATCTCCAGCTCGCGCGCGTTCAGGGACAGGTCCATCGTGATTCCTTCGCTACGGGCGCGCTAGACGCGGGGGAAGAGGGAGCGGGAGATGATCAGGCGCATGATGTCGCTGGTGCCCTCCCAGAGCTCCTCGAGCTTGGCGTCGCGGAGCCACTTCTCGGCCGGGTACTCACGCGAGTACGAGTAGCCGCCGAGCGTCTGGCAGCAGGCCCAGGCGGAGAACCAGGCGGCCTCCGACGCGGCGAGCTTGGCCATCGCGGCCTCGGTGGCGAAGTCCTGGCCGGTGTCGGCGAGCAGCGCGGCGTGGCGCACCATCAGCCGCGCCTGATCCATCTTCATCTTGACGTCGGCAAGGCGGAACGAGACCGCCTGGTTGACGTGGATCGGGGCGCCGAACGCCTTGCGCTCGGTGGCGTACTCGACGGCGTACTCGAAGGCCGCGCGCGCCATGCCGACCTCGCCGGCGGCGAGCACGACGCGCGACTCGTCGAACTTGCGCATCAGGCCCTTGAAGCCCATGCCCTCGGCGCCGATGCGGCGATCCTCCGGCAGGAGGACGTCCTTGAAGAAGATCTCGTGCGTCGGGATCGCGCGCTGGCCGAGCTTGTGGAGCTTGTTGCCCACGGTGAAGCCCTCGTCGCCGTCCTCGACGATGAACGCCGTGATGCCCTTGCTGCGGGTGCCCGGGGCGACGGTCGCAAAGACGATGTAGTACGAGGCCACGCCCGCGTTGGAGATCCAGGTCTTCGAGCCGTTGAGCCGGTAGCCGCCGTCGACCTTCTCCGCGTGCGTCGTGATGCTGCTGGCGTCGGAGCCGGCTTCGGGCTCGGTCGTGGCGAGTGCGCCGAGCTTCGGCTTGGGGCCCGTCAGCGGGCGCACCCAGCGCTCCTGCTGCGCCTCGTCGCCGAGCGCGATGACGGTGCCGGCGAAGAAGGAGGCCGAGCCGATGAAGTTGCCGATCGCGGCGTCGCCGAAGACGAGCTCCTCATGGATGCGCGCCGCGGTGGTGAGATCCATGATCCCGCCGCCGCCGAGGTGCTCAGGCAGGTCGTAGCAGGTGAGACCGATCTCCGCCGCCTTGTAGAACGGGTCCCAAGGGGTCTCCTCGGACTCGTCGTACTGCGCCGCGACCGGCCGGATCTCGTTGGCGGCGAAGTCGCGCGCGAGGGCGACGAGCTCGTCCTGGATGTCGATGGGGGTGATCTCGGTCATGGCCTCGGGCTCCTCATTCGCACGGATGTGCGAACTGTCGCACAGGTGTTATGCCGACGGCAAGTCGTCGCTCAGCACGCCCTCGGTGCGGTGACGCAGCGCCGGGATCAGCACGGCGGCGCCGACGATGAAGACCACGCCGGCGAGCACGTAGGCGACCCGGACGCCGAGCGCCTCGATGACCGGTCCGGCCGTCGCCAGGCCGATGATGAACGACGCCGTCGCGACGACCTCGGCGACCGAGAACACGCGCGAGCGGATGCGGTCGGGCACCGCGCGCTGGAAGAACGTCTGCCGGGCGACGTTGACCATGCCGGAGGCCGCGCCGCCGATCACGCTGACGATCAGCGCGCCGATGAAGAACGGGCTGAGGCCGATCGCCATGATCATCAGCCCGTCGATGATCATCCCGAAGAAGATCAGCGGGATCTCGATCGGCCGCTGGCCGATGCGCCGTCCCGCGAGCCACGAGCCGATCAGCATGCCGGCGCCCCACGTCGAGATCAGCGCGGCGAAGCCGAGCGAGCCCACGCCGAACAGCTTCGCCAGCGGCGCATCCGCGACCATCGCCCAGCCGACGATGCTGTACGCCACGACCTCGGAGATCACGACGGTCAGCAGGAGACGCGTGCGCCAGACGACGCGAAGCCCCTCGGTGAACGGCACATCGACCGCCCTCGTCCCCTTGGCACGCTGCTCCTGGAAGCGCGCCCGCACGCTCCACACCAGGGCCGCCGAGGCGAGGAACGAGACCGCGTTGATGCCGAACGCCGCACCCGTGCCGACGGCGCCGACGAGCACGCCGCCGATCAGCGGGCCGACGGTGATGCCGAGACTGAAGGCCTGGGACACGAGGCCGTTCGCCCACGCCAGGTCCGCGTCCGAGGCGAGGTTGGGTATCGCAGCCTGCGAGGCCGGGAGGAAGGGCATCTCCGCGACCGTGGCGAGCAGCGCGAGCGCCACCAGCATCCACGGCTCGTCGGCGAAGACCAGCGCCGCGAACACCAGTGCGGCGGCCACATCCGACACGATCATCACCACCCGCCGGTCGTAGGTGTCGCCGAGCCAGCCGCCGATCGGCGTGAGGATGCCCATCGCGGCGAAGGTCGCCAGGAACACGCCCGACACCCACACCGCCGAGTTCGTCAGCTCGTAGATCTGGTAGGTCAG
>CAZPQP010000133.1:0-5415 GCA_964588635.1 uncultured Bifidobacterium sp. | reverse complement strand
CGTCAGCCGAGCAACGCCACGTACTCATCGCCGACGCGGGCGATCACCTCGGTCCCGCGGAAGTGCTCGATGGCGAGCTTCTCCAGGGCGAGGGGCGTGACGGCGAGGCGCTCGGAGCCCGCGGTGTTGCGGCGGCGCAGGCGCACGGCGAACGGGTCGGGATCGTCGAGGCGGGCGTCGAGGATCGACTGGTCAGCCGGCTCGAGCAGCTCGACGCGGGCGCGGCGGGCGGCGAGGGCGAAGAGGTCCTCGGGGGTGTCGACGTCCTCGTCGCCCTCGAGCAGGTCGCTCATGTCGATCGCGACGGGCTCGAGCGCCTGGCCGGGGTTGTCGCCGGTGGCGGCGATCTTGTCCCAGTCGGCGCGCGGGATCACGATCGGCGGCGCGGTGCGGTCGCCGAACTCGGCGGTGACGGCGCAGTTGAGGCGGCGGTACTCCGTGAGGATGCGATCGACGACGACCGGCGGCACGGCTGGGGCGTCACCGAGCAGCACGAGCACGGCATCGACCTGAGCCGGCATCACGTCGAGCGCGAGGCGCAGCGACGATGACTGGCCCTGCGCGGGCTTCGGGTTGCGGACGCATTGGAAGCCGTGCGCCTGGAAGAGCGGCAGCAGCTTGGCGGTGTGGGTGCCGACGACGGCGACACGCGGGCCGGGCGGAGCGATCTCGAGGGCGCGCTCGACGAGCGGGCGCCCCCACCATTCGGCGAGGAGCTTGGGCGAGCCGAACCGCTCGGAGCGGCCGGCGGCGAGGACGACGGTGGCGATCATGCGGGGAGCTCGTTCCAGCGCGCCTGGGTGGCGGGCGAGTAGGCGAGGACCCACGCGGCGAGGACGATCTCGAACGTCTCGCGCACATCCTCGAGGGTGGGGCGATCCGTGCCGGCGAGCGCCAGATCCCAGCGGCGCTCCGCGATGCGGATCAGGTCGCCGATGCCGTCGAGCTGCCCCTCCTCGTCGCGGCAGACCGCCGCGGCGAGGCCGAAGTGCCCGACGTGGTCGGGGCGGCGCTGCCAGATCATCGGCAGCATCGCGGTGAGGTACCCGCCGAGGCGCTGGCGGGCGAGATTGACCACGCGATCGCGCGGCGCGAGCGGCTTGGCGGACAGCATGGGATGCTCACCGCGCAGCAGCAGCTCCGCGGTGCCGCCGAGCACGGCCTCGCGCGTCTTCATGTCGGCGCCGATCTCGCAGAGCACGGCGAGTGTCGCGAAGAGGCTCTCACGGATCGTGCCGTACGGCAGGTCGGAGGCCCAGACGAGCTGCTCCGGCGGGACGCGCGTGAGCAGGCCGTGCAGGTCGATCGGGCTCCAGGCGGAGGCGTCGAAGACGACGTTCGGGCGCCCCGCGACGAGCGAGGCGATGCGGTCCTGATCGACGATCGCGGCGTGCGCGAGGATCAGCGTGGCGTCGGGGTTGCGCTCGGCCGCGGTGGCGAGGGCCTCGCCGATCGGCGGCATGCCGCGCCCGGCGTGGATCAGGATCGGCAGCCGGTGCTCGGCCGCGATCTCGAACACGGGGGTGAGGCGCTCGTCGTCCACGCTGAAGGCCTGCGCGCGCGGATGCAGCTTGATGCCGCGGGCACCGGCGTTGATCGCGCGACGCGCCTCGGCCAGCGGATCGCCCGTCAGGTTGAGTCGGCAGAAGGGGATCACGCGGCCATTCGACGCGGCGGCCCACTCGAGCACGCGGTCGTTCGGCACCGTGTAGTTCTCGCCGCGGTCGGGATCGTGCAGCGGGAAGGTCACCGCGTGCGCGACCTTGTGCGCGTCGAGGTGGGCGATCAGCTCCTCGAGCGTCTGGGACATGCCGTCCTCGTCGAGGCCCAGGTGCGTATGCGGATCGATGCGGATGCCGTCGCCGGCGAGCTCGTCGATCAGCGCGTCCATGCGGGCGAAGACGCCCGCGACTTCCTCATGCAGTTCCACGGGCGTCACTGTATCCGGGGTCAGGCGCCGAGGGCGGCGCGCAGCCCATCGACGTCGTCGAGCGGACCGACTCCCGCGAGCACCGCACGGTCGAGCGTCACGACGCGGCGGCCGACGCGCTGGAGATCCTCGGGCGTGACCGCCTCGATGCCGCGGATGACGGTGTCGAGATCGACCCAGCCGCCGTCGAGCAGCTCGCGGCGCAGGCCGAAGAAGATGCGCCCGCTCGGGTCCTCCTGGTTCAGGACCGTGTGGCCGATCAGGTAGCGCTTGGCCTTCTGGATCTCCTCGGCGGGGATCGGCTCGTCGACCATGCGGCGCAGCTCCTGCGCGATCACCTCGACGGCGAGGTTGGCGCGGTTGATGTCCACGCCGGCCTGCACGGCGAACGAGCCGGTGTCCGTGTAGGCGGCGTTGCGTCCGAACACGTAGTAGGCCAGGCCACGGCGCTCGCGCACCTCGGTGAACAGGCGCGATGACATGCCGCCGCCAATCACGGCCTGCCAGACCGCCATCGCGTAGCGGTCCTCGTCGTTCGAGCGCATGCCGTCCACGCCCAGCACGATGTGCGCCTGGTCGCCATCGCGACGCTCGATCGCCACGAGCGGCTCGGTGATCGCCGGGATGATCGTCTCGGGCAGCGGCGGGGTGGCCTCGGCCGGCAGGGCGCCGAAGCGCTCGCGGACGTCCTCGAGCAGCGCCTCGGAGACGTTGCCGCCGAGCCCGATCGCGATGCGCTCGGGCTTGTACCACGCGCCGAGGTAGTCGAGGAACGTCTGGCGCGTCGCCGCGCGGACGGTCTCCTTGGTGCCGATGATCGGCCGTCCGATCGGCGAGTCGCCGTAGCGCGCCGTGTCGTACACCTGGCCGACGATGTCGCGCGGCGTGTCGGTGTACATGTTGATCTCCTCGACGATCACGCCCTTCTCGCGCTCGAGCTCCTCCTCGTCGAACGTGGAGTGGAGGAACATGTCGCTGAGGACGTCGACCGCGGTGCCGCCGTCGGCCGCCGCGCACTTCACGTAGTACGCGGTCAGCTCCTTGCCGGTGAAGGCGTTGAACTCGCCGCCGATGCCGTCGATCTCCGCGGAGATGTCCCGCGCGGTCGGCCGGCGCTCCGTGCCCTTGAAGAACATGTGCTCCGAGAAGTGGGCGATGCCGCCGACCTCGGGCGTCTCGCAGCGCGAGCCGGCGGCGACGGAGATGACGACGGCGACGCTGGCCGCATCGCGCATCGGGGCGCTGAGGATGCGGGCGCCGTTGGGCAGGGTCTCGAGTTCGAACATGCCCACACGCTACCCGCTTGCCGCCGACGCGGGTCTACCTCGACACCGGAGCCGCCGCTTCCTGCGGGGCAGGCCAGCCGTCATGCCGAAGCGGTTGGTTAACAGAGGGGTCAGACCCCTCTGTTAACTTGCGCCGCAATCAGCAGCGGTCCGCATCAGCGGACCGCAAGTTAACAGTGGGGTCTGACCCCTCTGTTAACCAGGCGCCACCAGCAGCGGTCCGCATCGACGGGCCGGGAGTTAACAGAGGGGTCTGACCCCTCTGTTAACCGACGGGGCCGATCGCCACGTGGACCTTGTCGTCGTAGAACGAGTACCAGCCGGCGACATCGGCGGCGGCGGGCAGCGGCTCGTCGTAGGTCCAGGCGACGTCGGCATGCAGGGCGTCGCCGATGCGCGCCGAGTGGTGCGTGGCGTCGCCCTTGTACGGGCAGTGCGTGGTGGTCGTGCTGCGCTCGAGCAGGTCGGCGCGCACGTCCTCCGGGGGCAGGTAGTAACGCGCCACGCCGCTGTTGGTCTGGCGCACGACCGACGGACGCTGCGAGTCGGCGAGGACGACGCCGTCGATCGTGATCACGATGTGCGCCTCGCGCTCCTCGACGGTGATGTCCGGATCGGAGACGTCATGGGCCGGGCCGGAATCGCTCATGCGCGGAGCCTACCCGAGCGCGGACCGCAGCAGCGCGAGCGCGAGGACGAGCATCACGACGCCGATCGCCGCGTCGAGGATGCGCCACGTGCGAGGACGGGCCATCAGCGGCGACAGCAGGCGCGCGCCGAAGCCGAGGCCGGCGAACCAGACGAGGCTCGCCACGGCGGCGCCGAGCGCGAACCACCAGCGCTGGTCGCCGAACGACGCACCGATCGTGCCCACCAGCAGCACCGTGTCGAGGTACACATGCGGGTTGAGGAACGTGAACCCGAGCACCGCGATCGCGACGGCGGCCGCGGGCTGCGGCTCCTGCTGCGACGGCAGCAGGACGTCGGGATGCAGCGCGCTGCGGAACGAGCGGACGGCGAACCAGAGGAGGTACGCCGCGCCGATCAGCGCGATCGCCGTGAGCACATCGCCGTGGGCCTGAACGAGCGCGCCGAGGCCGCCGACCCCCGCCGCGATCAGCAGCGCGTCGGCGCTCGCGCAGATCGCGACGGCGATCCCGACGTGGTTGCGGGCCAGGCCGAGGCGCAGGACGTACGCGTTCTGGGCGCCGATCGCGACGATCAGCGAGAGGCCGGTCAGGAACCCGGCGAGCGCGACATCCACGGTCGGCTCAGCCGCCGTTTGCGCGCAGCTCGTCCTCCGGGACGTCGCGCAGGACCCGGGCCGGCACGCCGACCATGACGGTGCCGGCCGGCACGTCCTTCGTCACGACGGCACCGGCGCCGATGAACGCCTCCTCGCCGACCTCGATGCCCGGGCAGAGGCAGACGGCGCCGCCGATGCGCGCACCGCGGCGGATCGTCGGGCCCTTGAGCAGCGCGTGGCGCTTCTCCGTGCGGCCCATGAAGTTGTCGTTCGTCGTGACCACGCAGGGCGCGATGAAGACATCGTCCTCGAGCAGGCTCTTGGCGGTGATGTACGACTGCGACTGCACGCGGCAGCCCTCGCCGATCGACGTGTCGTTCTCGACCGTGACGCCGCGGCCGATCACCGTGCCGCTGCCGATCGTGCAGCGCTCGCGGACGAAGGCCTGGTCGCCGATGATCACGCGCTCGCCGAGCGTGGTGCCGGCGTAGACGACGGCGTGCGTGGAGACGGTCGAGCCGGCGCCGACGACGAGGCCGGCGAGTTCGCCCGTCTTGGCGACCGACCTGGGGCCGAGCTTCGGGCGCTTGCCGAGCACCGCGTGCTCGCCGACCGTCACGTTGTCGCCGAGCACCGTGCCGGCGCGCACGACGGCGTACGGGCCGATCTCGACGTCGACGCCGAGCTCGACGCCGTCCTCCACGATCGCGGTCGGGTGGATGCCGGCCATCAGGCGCCCAGCCGGATCGGCGCCCCGTGCTGCTCGAGCGAGGCCTGCAGGGCGGTCAGCACCTCGACGACGGCGAGGCCCTCGTCGCCCGAGGCGACGGTCGCCTTGCCCGCGACGATCGCGTCGACGAAGGCCTTCGTCTCCTGGATCAGCGGCTCGGCGTTCGGCACCTGCGGGATCTTGACGTCGCCGGTGCGCAGCGCCTGGAACTCGCCCCAGGTGT
>CAZPQP010000132.1:0-5525 GCA_964588635.1 uncultured Bifidobacterium sp. | reverse complement strand
CTGGTTCTCGCCGCCGAAGATGTTCGACACCGAGCCCTCGCGGAAGACCTCCTCGATCGTCTGCGCGAGGATCGCGTCGACGGGGAGGACGCGGATGCGGCTCTCGGTGGCACGGGGATCGATCGGGACGGTGTCGCACACCACGACCTCGTGCAGCACGGACTCCTTGATCCGGTCGAGCGCCGGATCGGACAGGATCGCGTGCGTGGCGCAGGCGTAGACCTCGGTGGCGCCGGCGTCGTGGACGGCCTGCGCGCCCGCGCAGAGCGTGCCGGCGGTGTCGATGATGTCGTCGGAGATGATCGCCTTCTTGCCCTCGACCTCGCCGATGATCGCGGCGACGCGGGCCTTGCCGTGCTCGGGTCGGAGCTTCGCGATGATGGCGACCTCGGCATCGAGCATCTCGGCGAAGCGCGTGGCCAGCTTGGCGCGGCCGGCATCGGCGGACACGACGACGGTGCCCTCGCCGGAGAGGCCCATGTCGCGGAAGTGGCGCGCGAACATCGGCAGGGCCGTCATGTGGTCGACGGGACCGTCGAAGAAGCCCTGCACCTGACCGGCGTGGAGATCCATCGTCAGCACGCGGTCGATGCCGGAGGCGCGCAGCAGCGTGGCGACGAGGCGCGCCGTGATCGGCTCGCGCGGCGCGGACTTCTTGTCCTGGCGCGCGTACGGGTACCACGGGATGACGGCGGTCACGCGCTTGGCCGAGCCGAGCATGGCCGCGTCGGCCATGATCATCAGCTCCATCAGGTTGCGGTTGACCGGGTTGACGCAGCTCTGCACGAGGAAGACGTCGGCGCCGCGCACCGACTCCTCGAAGCGGGCGTAGATCTCGCCGTTGGCGAAGGACTTGAGCGTCGTGCCGCCGAGCGTGACGCCGAGCCGATCGCAGATGCGCTCGGCGAGGTCCACGTTGGAGCGGCCCGAGAAGACCATCAGGCGCTTGGAGGAGGGATGCTGGAACGACGTCAGCGGCGCGCCCATCTCGGCGGGGACGTCGAACAGCTTGGAATCAGACATCGCGCTTCCTCTTGGCGTAGTGCTCTTTGTTGACCTGCCGGGCCCGGGCGATGCCCAGTGCCTCCGCCGGCACGTCCTCCGTGATGATGGACCCCGCACCGGTCGTGGCGTCGTCGCCGACCTCGACCGGCGCGACGAAGACGCAGTCGGAGCCCGTGCGGACGCGGTCGCCGATCGTCGTGCGGTGCTTGCTGACGCCGTCGTAGTTGGCGGTGATGTTGCCGGCGCCGATGTTGGTGTCCTCGCCGACCGTGGCGTCGCCGACGTACGAGAGGTGGGGGATCTTGCTGCGCGCGCCGAGCTCGGTGTTCTTGGTCTCGGCGAAGGCGCCGACGCGCGCACCGGCGTGCAGGTGCGTGCCGGCGCGGAGGTGCGCGAACGGTCCGGCCTGCGCACCGCTGTCGAGCACGGAGTCGGTGAGCACGCTGTGCGGCCCGGCCTCCGCACCGGCGGCGAGGCGCGTATGGCCGCGCAGGATCGTGTACGGATGCACGACGCAGTCGGCCTCGAGCTCGACGTCGGCGTCGATGTAGGTGGTGGCCGGATCGACGATGCCCGCGCCGGCCAGCAGGTGCTGCTCGATGATGCGATCGCGGATGATCTGCGCCGCCTCGGCCAGCTCGACGCGCGTGTTGACGCCGAGCAGCAGCGAGGCGTCGTCGACCAGTGAGGCCGACGCACGGCCGCCGGCGGCGGCGATGGCGGGCACGACGTCGGGCAGGTAGTACTCGCCCTGGGCATTGTCGTTGGTCAGGCCGGCGAGCGCCGGGCGCAGCGCGTCGGCGTCGAAGACGTAGAGACCGGCGTTGACCTCGTCGACCTCGAGCTCGGCGGGCGTGGCGTCCTTGGCCTCGACGATGCGAATGCCGGTGGCGTCGCGGATCACGCGGCCGTAGCTGCCGGGCTGGTCGATCCGGAAGGTGGCGGCGGTCGCGGCGGCACCCTCGGCGACATGCGCGTCGACGAGACCGCCGAGCAGCTCGGCCGTGAGCAGCGGCGTGTCGCCCGAGACGATCAGGACGTCACCGGTGAAGCCCTCGAGCGGCGGCATGGCGCAGCGCACGGCGTCGCCCGTGCCGAGCTGGTCGTGCTGGACGACGGTCTCGGCGTCGCCCGCGACGGCGGCGACGGCCTCGGCGGCATCGGGCGGCACCACGACGACGACGCGCTCGGCGCCGGCCTCGCGCACGGCGGCGATGACCCAGCCGAGCAGGGGGCGGCCCCAGATCGGGTGCAGCACCTTCGGCAGCGCGGAGCGCATGCGGGTGCCCTTGCCACCGGCCATGACGATGCAGGCGAGCGGGCGATCAGCGGTGCGAGAGGCAGTCGGCATCCGGGCCTCCAACACTAGTCCGTGCTCCGGAGGGAGCGGTCAGGCAGCGGCGATCGCGGCGCGCAGGTCGTCGGCCGACAGGTACGTCAGACCGAGCGTCGCGTCGTGGCGGAAGCGGATCACGCCCTCGCCGTCGATGACGAAGGTGCTGCGCTTGGTGCCGAGCACGGCCTGCTTGGCGCCGTACAGCGCGGCCACGGCACGGTCGGGATCGGCGAGCAGCGGCACCTTCAGCCCGCGCTTGGCGGCGAACTGCTCCTTCGACGCGAGATCCTTGCCGGAGATGCCGACGATCGTCGCGTCGAGCCCCGACAGCTCGCCCCAGTGATCCGTGTACTCGCACAGCTGCTTGGTGCAGACCTTGGTGTCGTCACCGGGATAGAAGACGAGCACGACGGTCTGACCGCGATGGTCGGCGAGGCGGAACGCGCCGTTCGTGCCGTCGAGGGTGAAGTCGGGGGCGATGTCGCCGACAGTGGGGCTGGCCATGGGGTACCTCCGGAGGGGTGCGCATTGCCTTTCGCGCGGAGGCGGTGGGCGGTTGGGCGCAACGTGGTACAACCCCGACATGCACTCGCCGATCGAGACCATCATCGTCAACGCCAAGGTCCGCACCATGGATCCGGGGCAGCCCTTCGCCGAAGCCGTCGCCGTCGGTCATGGCGCCATCCTCGCCGTCGGCTCCAACGCCGAGATCCGCGAGCTCGGCGGCAGCGCGCGCGTGATCGACCTCGATGGCGCGTCGCTCGTGCCGGGCATCACCGACTCGCACGTGCATCCGCTGATGGGCGCGCTCGACGCCGTCGGCGCCGACCTGCTCGACGCGGGCACGTGGGACGACGTCCTCGCCGGGATCCGCAAGGAGGCCGAGGGCAAGGGGCCGGATGAGTGGGTGATCGGCTGGGGGCTGCTCTACGACGCCTTCGAGGGGCGCGAGATCCACCGCGACCTGATCGAGGAGGCCGTCGGCGGCCGGCCGACGTACCTCAAGTTCATGGACTTCCACACGGTGCTCGCCTCGCAGAAGGCGCTCGACCTGGCCGGCATCACCGGCCCGATCGAGTTCAGCGAGAACGCCGAGGTCGTGTGCGACGCAAACGGCATCCCCACGGGCGAGCTGCGCGAGTGGGGCGCGATCGCGATCGTCGATGCGGCGATGCCGCAGCTGACGGCGGAGCAGAAGCTCGATCGCTACCACCAGCAGATGAAGCAGTTCGCGGCCGTCGGCATCACCGGCATCCACGGGATGGACGGCACGCTCGAGACGCTCGACATCCTGCGCGAGCTCGAGGCCTCGAACCGGCTGATCACCCGCCTGACGATGCCGTTCTGGTTCATGCCCGACATGCCCGAGGAGCAGTGGCAGGAGTTCATCCCGCATCGCGATGCGCGCGGTCGCCGCTGGCGTGGCGGCGTCGCCAAGTTCTTCATCGACGGCGTGATCGACACCGGTACGGGCTGGCTGTACGAGCCCGACTCCGAGGGCGACGGCATGGCGCCGTTCTGGCCCGACCCGGCCAAGTACCGCCGCGCGGTCAAGACGTTCGCGCAGGCGGGCTTCCAGTGCTCGACGCACGCGTGCGGCGACCGCGGCGTGCGCGAGGCGCTCGACGCCTACGCCGAGGCCGGCGCCTGGGACGGCATCCGCCACCGCATCGAGCACATCGAGACGCTGCAGGACTTCGATCTGCCGCGCTTCGCCGCCGAGGGCGTCGTCGCGTCGATGCAGACGCAGCACATGATGTGGCTCGATCCGGGCCGCACCTGCAACTGGACGACGCGGATGGGCAAGGAGCGCTGCGACCGGGCGTTCCCGACGCGCAGCCTGTGGGAGTCCGGCGCCGTCGTGACGCTCGGCTCCGACTGGCCCGTGGCGCGCTTCGACCCCCGTATCGGCATGGCGTCGGCGCAGCTGCGCCACGCGCCGGGCAACGGCAAGGAGCCGTTCGACGACCAGGGCCTGACCGGCCTGCAGGCGCTCGAGGGCTACACCGTCCGTCCGGCCTACACGATCTCCGAGGAGCGTCGGCTCGGCCGCATCCGCGTCGGCTTCTGCGCCGACCTCACGTCGTTCGAAGTCGATCCGGCGCTCTGCCCGCCCGAGGACCTCGTGCACAACCCGGTGCGCCTCACGATGGTCGACGGCGAGGTCGTCTACCGGGGCTAGTCGGCGTCGGGGCGCTCAGGCCTCGACGAGCGCGTCGCGCACGAGCTGCTGGAAGGCCACGAGGCCGCTCTCGGCGTCCGGGTTGAGATACCCGCAGTCGATCGCGCCCGAGGCGAGGCCGTGCTGGACGGACTCGCACAGCGGCTTGTCCTCGCCGATCACGTGCTCGAACCAGTCGATGTAGCGGTCCGCCGCCGCCAGGTCGCAGCCGTCGAGGAACCAGTAGTCGAGGGCCACGCGCGTGGTGGCGTGGTCCAGAGGCTGGATCGCCCGGGCGACGAACGCGCTCTCGAGGCCGTAGGCGGACAGCTGCGTCGTGGGGAAGAGGTAGGCGAAGCAGAAGCGCTGGTCGTCGAGGTGCTGCGTGTGCAGCGGCCCGAACTGGCCGATGCGGTAGTCGTCGTCGCCATAGCCCGGCAGCGTCTCGGCGTGCACGAGCGGGCAGTGGTAGCACTCGATGAAGTTCTCGACCACGACCTTCCAGTTGGCGGCGATCGTGTGCTCCAGCCGGCGCCGGTGGACGAGGCGGGTGTGATCGACGCCGGCCACGCCGGTCAGCAGTTCGAGGAAGGGCCCCAGCGCCGTCTCGAGCAGCTCGCAGTCGGGGTCGGCTGCGGCGAAGAGCAGCGGACCGAGCGTGGCGACGGCGACCTCGGGCAGGCGCACCTCCTCATCGAGCGTCATGCCCGGGGAGCGATGCAGCGAGCCATCGAGCTTGTACGTCCAGCCGTGGTAGCGGCATTGCAGCGTGCGGCGCTTGCCGCAGCCCTCCGCGATCAGCGCGCCGCGGTGGCGGCACACGTTCGCGAACCCACGCAGCGTGCCGTCGCCATCGCGCGTGATGACGATCGGCAGGCTGCCGAGCTCGCCCGTGGTGAACGAGCCGGGCTCTACGACGTCGGTCGCCGGTCCGATGTACTGCCAGCCGAGGCGCAGCACCGCCGCGCGGTCGCGCTCGAGCGACTCGGCGGTCGTGTACCAGTCGGCGGGGATGGTGCGCGT
>CAZPQP010000131.1:4416-5667 GCA_964588635.1 uncultured Bifidobacterium sp. | reverse complement strand
GGCTAGGACGCGGCGGTGCCGACGAAGGCCGCGGGGTTCTCGAGGAACCGGCCCTTGCAGCCGTTGCAGCTGAAGTAGTACGTCGTGCCCTCGTACTCGGTCGAGGGCGTCGTGTCGTCGACGAGGATCTCGGAGCCCGAGGTCGGATCGATCGCGGTGCGCGGGCCGGCGGCCTGGGCGGCGCGAGTGCGCTGCACGATGCCGGCGACGACCGCCAGGGCGATCTCCTCCTGCGTGACCTCGCCGAGCTCGACGCCCGGGCGGGTGTCGATCGTGGCGATCAGGTCCTCGGCGACCTTGCGCTCGCGCAGCAGCTCGAGAGCCGCGTGCGCGCGCTTGCGCGAGGCGATCAGGGAGAGCGTGGCCGGCTGGTGGGCCAGGCCCACCTCCAGCGCGTCCTCGTCGTAGTGCCCCATCGAGGCGACGACGACGTTGGCGCCCGGCTCGATGCCGGCCTCGTCGATGCCCTTGCGGCCGTCGATCAGCAGGACGCGATGGCCGATCGCCTCGCCGATCGAGGCGACGGCGCTCGCGACCGGCGTGTGGCCGATCACGACGAGCTGCGGAGTCGGCACGACCGGCTCGAGGAAGATGTCCACGGTCCCTCCCGAGGGGCAGGTGGTGGTGAGGCCCGTCACGCCGCTCGGCGGCAGCAGGTCCTCGGGGCCGATCCGGAGCAATTCCGTCTCGCCCGTCTGCAGGGCGCGGCGCGCATGGCGCACCACGTTCGGCTCGGAGCACGAGCCGCCGATCCAGCCCTCGACGCGGCCATCCGGGAACACGATGGCCTTCGCGCCGGGCCGGACCGAGGCTGGTGCCTCGGCCCGGACCACGGTCGCGAGCACGTACGGCTGCCCCTGGAGGGCCAGGTCCGCTGCCGTTCGTGCGATGTCGAGCGTGCGCTTCATGTACTCAGTATCGACCCGATCACTCGTCCGAGACGCCGTTGTCGCGCAGGACCTTCCAGACCTTGTGCGACGAGAGCGGCATGTCGATGTTCGTGACGCCATACGGATGCAGGGCATCGACCACGGCGTTCACGAACGCCTGCGGCGAGCCGACCGTCGGCGACTCGCCGACGCCCTTCGCGCCGATCGGATGGTGCGGCGACGGCGTCGTGCACTCACCCAGCGTCCAGTCCGGGCTCTCCACCGCGGTCGGGATCAGGTAGTCCATGAAGTTGCCGCCGAAGCAGTTGCCGTCCTCGTCGAACGAGATCAGCTCCATCATCGCGGTGCCGAAGCCCTGCGT
>CAZPQP010000131.1:0-4316 GCA_964588635.1 uncultured Bifidobacterium sp. | reverse complement strand
TCGTCCGGCGCGCACTCGAGCAGGTGCGCCGCGATCTGGCGCGCCTTCTCGCGGAGCTTGCGGGCCACGATCGCCGTCGCCGCGCCGCCCGTCGGGGTCGAGCGCGACGCGTACGTGCCGAGGCCGTACGGCGTGTGGTCCGTGTCGCCGTGCTCGACGGCGATGTCCGTGTACGGGATGCCGAGCTCGTTCGCCACGATCTGCGCGAACGTCGTCTCGTGCCCCTGGCCCTGCGACTGGACGCCGAGCTTGAGCACGCCCTTGCCGGTCGGATGGATGCGGAGCTCCGCCGAGTCGATCATGGCGAGGCCTGCGATGTCGCAGATCTTCGACATGCCGGCGCCGACGATCTCGGTGAACGACGAGAAGCCGATGCCCATGATCTCGCCCTTGGCGCGCTTCTCGGCCTGCTCCTTGCGGAGCTCGTCGTAGCCGACCAGATCGAGCGCGATGTCCAGCGCCTTCTCGTAGTCGCCCGAGTCGTACTCCCAGCCCATCGGGCTCTTGTACGGGAACTGCTCCGGCTGGATGAAGTTCTTCCGGCGCAGCTCGGCCGCGTCGATGCCCGTCTCGAGGGCCAGGTTCTCCACCAGGCGCTCGATCAGGTAGGCGGCCTCGGTCACGCGGAACGAGCACCGGTAGGCGATGCCGCCCGGGGCCTTGTTCGTGTAGACGCCGTCGACCTTGCAGTGCGCCGCCTGGAAGTCGTACGACCCCGTGGCGATGTTGAAGAAGCCGGCGGGCCACTTCGACGGCTGCGCCTGCGCGTTGAAGGCACCGTGGTCGGCGAGGACGTTGGCGCGGACGGCGAGCATCTTGCCGTCCTTCGTGGCCGCGATCTCGCCCTCCATGTGGTAGTCGCGGGCGAAGCCCGTGGAGATCAGGTTCTCCGAGCGCGACTCGATCCACTTGACCGGCTTGCCGATCAGGAGCGACGCCGCGGTCGCGACGACGTAGCCGGGGTAGATCGGCACCTTGTTGCCGAAGCCGCCGCCGACGTCCGGCGAGATGATGCGGATCTTCTGCTCGGGCAGACCCGCCACCAGCGCGAACAGCGTGCGGTGCGCGTGCGGGGCCTGGCTCGTCAGGTAGATCGTCATCTTCCCGGTCGCCTTGTTGTAGTCGGCGACCGCGCCGCAGGTCTCCATCGGCGCCGGGTGGATGCGCGGGTAGAGCGTGTCGAGCTTGACGACGATGTCGGCGTCCGCGAAGACGCGGTCCGTCGCATCGGCATCGCCGGACTCCCACGTGAAGATGTGGTTGTCGGTCTTGCCCTCGAGGTCCGAGCGGATGATCGGGGCGTCGGCGTCGAGCGCCTTCTTCGGATCCGTGATCACCGGCAGCGGCTCGTAGTCCACGTCGATGCCCTCGAGCGCGTCCTCGGCCTGGTACTGCGTCTTGGCGATGACGCAGACGACCTCCTGGCCCTGGAAGCGGACCTTGTCCGTCGCCAGGACCGCCTGCGTGTCGCCAGCCAGCGTCGGCATCCACGCGAGGCCGTGCTCGGCCAGCAGGTCGCCCGTCACGCACGCGACGACGCCCGGCATCGCCATGGCGCGCGAGCAGTCGATCGAGTTGATCTTGGCGTGGGCGAACGGCGACCGGTAGATCGCCATGTGCAGCATGCCGGGCAGCTGCACGTCATCGACGTAGTTGCCCTTGCCGCGGATGAAGCGGTCGTCCTCGACGCGCTTCGGGGACTGCCCGACGGCGCCGTCGACAGTGCTGACAGTCGGCGCGCTCATGCTGCTGCCCCTTCCTTCTTGCGGGCCGCGTAGTGCACGGCCTTGATGATGTTGACGTAGCCGGTGCAGCGGCAGAGGTTGCCGCTGATGGCCTTGCGGATCTCGTCCTCGGACGGATTCGGGTTCTCCTCGAGCAGCGCCGTGACGGTCATCATCATGCCCGGCGTGCAGTAGCCGCAGTGGAGCCCATGCTCCTCCTTGAAGCCCTCCTGCACCGGGGACAGACCGTCCGCGGCCTCGAGGCCCTCGACGGTCAGGACCTCGCGACCGTTCGCCTGCACGGCGAGGACCGTGCAGGACTTGACCGGCTTGCCGTCGAGCAGCACCGTGCAGGCGCCGCAGGACGTCGTATCGCAGCCGATGTGCGTGCCCGTCAGGTGCAGGCTCTCGCGGATCATGTGGACGAGCAGCGTGCGCGGCTCGACCATCGCCTCGCACTCCTCCCCGTTCACCGTTGTGGTGACGATCACCTTGTCGCTCATCACGCCTCCTTGCCCTGGGCACGAGCGCCCGCCGTGCGGAGCGCGCGCTTCGTCAGCACGCGCACGAGATCCCGCTTGTACTCCTCCGGTCCGCGCAGATCGCTGCTCGGCTCGGACACCTCGGCCGCCAGGCGGCCGGCCTCCTCGAGCGCGGCGGCGTCGTCGATCGACTTGCCGATCAGCGACGCCGCGGCGTCCGCGGCATGGATCGTCAGCGGACCGACGTTGGTGAGGCCGATCGAGGCCTCCGTGATCGTCGAGCCGTCGAGCACCACCATCACGCCGACCGCGGCGGCGGCGTAGTCGCCGACCTTGCGCTCGACCTTCAGGTACGCGGAGCCCTGGCCCGCCTTCGGCGCGGGGATCCGCGCCTCGACGAGGATCTGGTCCGTGCCCAGCTGCGTCTCGAACATCGACGTCTGGAAGTCGTGTGCGCTGTGGACAACCGCGCCGTTCGGCCCGACCGCGTGCAGCTCGGCACCCAGCGTCGACGCGACGGTCGCCCAGTCGCCGGCCGGATCGCCGTGTGCGAGCGACCCGCAGAACGTGCCGCGGTTGCGGATCAGCGGATCGGCCACGTGCAGCGCGGCGTCGTGGATGATCGGATAGCGCTCGGCGACCAGCTCGGACTTCTCGAGATCGCTGTGACGGACGAGCGCGCCGATGCGCAGCATGCCGTCGGACTCCTCGAGCGTGTCGAGGCCCGCGATCCCGTTGAGGTCGATGATCGTGCCCGGGCTCGCAAGCCGGAGCTTCATCATCGGCAGGAGGCTCTGGCCCCCGGCCATGATCTTGGCGTCGCCGGCTCCCGCCGCGAGCGCCTGCACGGCCTCGTCGAGCGAGGTCGGTGCGACGTATTCGAACGTGCTTGGCAGCACCCTTCTCCCCTTTCATGACCAGCGCCCCGGCGGGGCACCGGGTCGATCTTCCGTGCTCAGTCCTTGTTGCCGCCGAAGAGGCCCTTGATCTTGCCCTTCGTGATGTCGGCGGCGATGCCGACGGCGCTCGGCGCCTCCGCGGCGACCGACTCGGGCGGCGCCTCGCCGCGTGCCTTCGCCTCGGCGCCGGCGACGAGCGTCGCCTCCATCGCCTTGGCCATCTCGCCGATCATCTTGCCGGCGACGTCCGTCATGATCCCGCGACCCATCTGGGCGACGCGGCCCGTCACGAGGATGTCGGAGCCGACCTTCACGTTGGTCTTCCCGCCGCCCGCGTCGCTGATGTCCATCGTGAGCGTGGCCTGCGCGGTGCCCTGGCCCTTGGCCTCGGTCGCCTTGGCGCGCATGACCGCCGTCTTGGCGGCATCGTCCTGCTCGACGATCTCGATGACGCCCTTGTACGTGAGGCTCATCGGACCCATCTTCATCGTGACGAGGGCGTCGAAGCCACCGTCGTCGCGCTTGCCCGTGATGGTCGCGCCCGGGATGCACGGCGCGACGCGCTCGACGTCGGTCATCAGCGCGTAGGTGTCGTCCGGCGATGCGGCGACGTCGAAGTCATTCTCGATCACGATGCCCATAGATGCTCTCCTCAATGCCCCGGCTGGGAGGAACTCATCGCCGGGAAGATGATTCTGTGGGTACCGGTTCGCAAAAGCAAGGGGGGCGGATGAACTGGGTGCGAAGCACGTGCGGATGCTGACGGCGATGCGGTGGCGCAGGCGCGGGTTTGCCGTGGTCTGTCACGCCGATCGGCCGATCTCGGGGGAATAGCGATAGGCTGAGAAACGTTGAGTCTCTCAGTAGCAGATAGTTCCCTGCATCCACCTGTCCGTCACCACGAGGAGCCGTTGTGTCCGATACCCCGGAAACCCCCGACACCCCTGAATTCACCCCGCAGAGCCTGCCCCTGATCCCGCTCGAGGATGCCCTCGTGCTGCCCGGCATGGCGCTGAGCGTCGATCTCGCGTCGCCCGAGGCCAACGCCGCCGTCGATGAGGTCGGCGACGACCGCAAGGTCGTGCTCGTGCCCCGCGTCGACGGCCGCTTCGCCCGCATCGGCGTGATCGCCGTGCTGGAGGGCGAGCCGGCGATGCTGCCCGGCGGCAGCCGCGGCGTCACCCTGCGCGCCCTCCACCGCGCCGAGCTCG
>CAZPQP010000130.1:0-5677 GCA_964588635.1 uncultured Bifidobacterium sp. | reverse complement strand
GATCGCCGGGCCGCCGTCGATCGGCTGGCCGAGCGGGTTGACGACGCGGCCGATCAGCTGCTCGCCGACGGGCACGCTCATGACCTTGCCGGTGCGGCGGACGGTGTCGCCCTCGCGGATCTTCTGCCACTCGCCGAACAGCACGACGGCGACGTTGGACTCCTCGAGGTTGAGGGCGAGGCCGGTCACGCCGTGCGGCAGCTCGAGCATCTCGAGCGCGATGCAGCGCTCGAGGCCGTAGACGCGGGCGATGCCGTCGCCGACCTGGATGACGGTGCCGATCTCCTCGACGTCGGCGGTGTCCTCGAACCCGCTGATCTGGTTCTTGAGGATGGATGCGATCTCGTCGGGATTCAGCTTCACGGTTCTCTCCGTCTATCTAGGCGGTCGGGATGCGGGCGGCGCGCAGATCGCGGCCGAGCAGGTCGAGGCGGCGACGCAGGGATGCGTCGACGAGGCGGTCGCGGACCCGAAGGACCACGCCGCCGAGGATGGTCGGATCGACGGTGCGATCCATGGTCACGGTCAGGCCGGTGGCCGAGGCGAGCTGCTGCTGCACCTTCTCGGCGGTGGCGTCGTCGATGGCGACCGCGGTCGTCAGCTCGACGGCGAGCTCGTTGCGATCGAGGCGCACGCGATCCGCGAACGCCTCCTGGATGGCGATCAGCTCGCCGAGGCGACGATGATCGAGCAGGACCTGCAGGAAGCGCGCGACGAGCGGATCGTCGCCCTTCGCGAGGGCCGCGAGCAGATTGCTCTTGCCCTCGCCGCGGACGGCGGGGTTCGTGAGCGCGCGGGCCAGGGCCGGGTTCTCGCGGACGGCGTCCGCGATCTCGGCCAGCTCGCCGTCCACCTCGTTGAGGCGGCCGGCGTCGGCGGCGGCGTTGTACAGCGCCGTGGCGTACGGGGTGGCAGCGCTCACGCCTGCTCAGCGCCTCCATGCAGCGCGGAGAAGTCGACGCCCGCGAGCGCCTCCTCCACCAGCCGCTTCTGCTCCGCCTCGTTGAGCGCGTGCCCGAGCACCTTCTCGGTGGCGAGCAGCGTCAGGTCGGCGATCTCCGTCTTGATGCGATCCAGCGACTGCTGGGTCTCGGCGGCGATCGCCTGCTGGGCGGCGGCGATGCCCTTCTCCCGCTCCGCGGCGAGCTCCTCGCTGAGCTGGCGCTGCTGCTCGGAGGCCGTGGTGCGGGCGCGCTCGAGGATCTCGGACGCCTCCTGGCGGCTCTTGGCGAGCTGCTCCTTGTACTCGGCGAGCAGGCGCTCGGCCTCCTCACGGGCATGCTCCGCCGCCTCGAGGTTCTTGCGCACGGCATCCCGCCGCTCGTCGAGCAGCGCGGCGATCTTCCCGAACGCGAACTTCTTCAGCACGAAGAGCACGATCAGGAAGGTGACGAGCGTCCAGATGCTCAGCCCGAGCTCGGGCGTGATCAGACTGGCGTCGCTGGCGACTACGGCGGGCAGCATCGCTCGTTACCCGATGAAGAAGGCGACGAAGCCCATCAGGAGGGCGTAGAACGTGATGGCCTCGGTCAGCGCCAGACCCAGGAACATCAGGCCCTGCAGGTCGGAGCGGAGCTCCGGCTGGCGGGAGACGCCCTCAATGGTCTTGCCGATCAGGTAGCCCACGCCGATGCCCGGTCCGATTGCGCCGAAGCCCGTGCCGAGTCCAAGCGCGATGACCTTCGCTGCGCTGACGATTCCCTCGTCGGTAACTGCCATTTGTCCGTGTCCTCCTGTGGTGGTGCTGCGTTGGGGTCAGTGATGGGGCTCGATCGCCGAGCCGATGTAGATGCCCGAGAGCATCGCAAAGATGTAGGCCTGGAGCGACGCCACGAGGCCCCACTCGAAGATGTAGAAGGCGACGGCCACGGGGATCGTGACGGGCGCGATGAAGACGTTGCCGAGCAGGATCACGAAGCCGACGCACATGATGATCAGCAGGTGGCCGCCGAGCATGTTGGCGAAGAGACGGACGCTGAGCGAGACGATGCGCAGGAACTGCGACAGGACCTCGAGGATGATCATCGCGGGCAGGAGCGCCTTCGGGCTCGGCGGCACCCAGCTCTTGAAGTACGGCACGACGCCGTTCGCGCGGATGCCCTCGACGTGCGAGATCATCACGGTCAGCAGCGTGAGCGTGAGCGTGACCGAGAGGTTCGACGTGACCGCGTAGATCGTCAGCCCCGGGATCGGACCGATGAACGGGTTGTGCGTGTCGAGCGGCAGCGGGATGAAGCTGATCATGTTCAGCACCCAGATGAACACGAACAGCGACGCGACGTAGGGGAACCAGCGCACGTACGCGACCTTCGGCAGCGTGGCCTGCCCGATGTTCGTCTCGGAGAACGTGTAGAGCACCTCGACGACGCTCTGCGTGCGCTTCGGGTCGGTGCGCAGGCCGCCGCGCACGATCCACAGCGTCAGCACCACCGCCGCCGCGACGGCGAGCCAGAGGTAGACGACGGCCTTCGAGATGCCGATCTCGATCGGGCCGACCGAGAACGACGCCCAGTAGGTGTTGATGAACTCCTCGACCGGCTGGAACTCGCCGCCCTCGCCGAAGGCGGTCAGCGGGAACACCAGCAGAGCCACCAGGGCCAAGAGGGTCAGGCTGAGTCGTCGGCGGATCAAGCGGTTCCTCCAGAGGCCGGCAGGGTGACCGGGTTCTCGTCGCGGGAAAGGACGTGGCTGGCCGAGCGGCCCGCCATGTCGAACGTAAAGTAGACCAAGAAGGCCCCGGCGGCGGCGATCGCGAGCTCCCGCTCGCCCGACCAGGCGATCACGAACAGCGTCGCGAAGATCAGCCACGCGCGGACGATCAGGCTGATGCCGATCATCCCGACGATCGTGACCTGCGAGCGGCCCTTGCCGAGGCGCTCGAAGGCGAGCGCGATGACGATGTTGAGGGCGAGCAGCCCGGCGCTCAGCGCCCAGGCGTCGTAGCCCCAGCCGGCGAGCAGGAAGATCGGCAGCGCGACGACGCACGGCACGACGGCGACGAAGCGCAGGGCGACGATGGCGGCGTGGCGGGTGGTCGTGGTCATCAGCGTGGCTTGAAGTACTTGAGGTAGAGCAGGTAGAACCCGAGCACGAGCCCGAGGCTCGAGCCGATCATGATCGCCGGCGCGAGCCGATCGATCAGGAGGCCGACGGCGACGCCGATCCCCGCGCCGAGCAGGATCCCGGCGATCACCACCATGCCGGCTCCGAGTCCCGAGGCGTCTGCCCCTCCGTTGGTTCCCGATCCGGTGATGCTGAGCTCCGGTTTCCTGTTCGCAGCCGGTTGCCCGGCCGAACGGAAACCTAGCAGGGGGTGTGCGGGACCGGGATGACATCGGCTCGTCAGGTGCGGGCGAAGGGCCGCGGCAGCGGCGCCTCGTCGGGCGCGGCCGTCCTGCGCAGCAGCCCGACCTTGCGCAGGTGCCCGTACTTGAGCAGCTCGAGGGCGACCACGACGTAGTAGGTGACGGCCAGCGCGAGCAGGCCGAACAGCGTCAGCCCGATCGTGGGCCACAGGTTCCAGGTGCCGTCGGTGCGGTACGGGAAGAGGCGGATCGCAAGCGCGAAGGCGGCGAGCACGCCCGACCACGCATAGAGCAGCCCGACCGCCTGCCGCTGCGTGAAGCCCACGCGCAGGAGCCGGTGGTGGAAATGGTTCCTGTCGGCGCTGGCGATCGACTGCCCCGCCTTGAGACGCTTGAGGATCACGAACGACGTATCGAGGATCGGCACCAGCAGCACGACGAGCGGGAACACGAGCGCGAGCGCGGCGGCGGTCTTCATCACGCCCTGGACGGAGACGCACGCGAGCAGGAAGCCGAGCACGAGCGCGCCCGAGTCGCCCATGAACACCTTCGCCGGGTTGAAGTTCCAGGGCAGGAAGCCGAGGCACGCACCGGCGATCGCGGCGGCCATCACGCCAGCCGAGATGCGGCCGAGCGACAGCGCGAGGATCGCGAACGTGATCGCGCTGATCGCGCAGACGCCGGCCGCGAGGCCGTCCATGCCGTCGGCGAGGTTGACGACGTTGGCGACCGCGACGATGAAGATGATCGTCAGCGGGTAGGCGAGCACGCCGAACGACACGGTGCTCGGGGTGATGAACGGAATCGTGACCGAGTCGATCGTCATGCCGTGCGCGACGGGGATGGCGGCGCACGCGATCTGGCCGAGCAGCTTCGGCAGCGGCGGGATGCCGAAGCGATCGTCGAGCGCGCCGAGCAGGCAGATCAGCGCGGCGCCGAGCAGGATGAACTCGTAGCGCGCATCCACATCCAGGTTCGGCAGGACCGCGGCGAGGATGCCGAGGAACATCGCGACGCCGCCGAGCAGCGGGATCGGACGGTCGTGGATGCGACGGCCGCCCGGCTTGTCCACCACGCCGAGCCGCCACGCGAGGCGCATCATCACGGGCGTCAGCGCGAACGCGACGATGCCCGCGAGCAGCAGCGCGTAGATCGCCGACGGCGCGAGGACGAGCCGGGAGAAGGCGTCGGGCACCACGGCCTCAGGGTACCCGTGCGGCGGGACGCGTCGGGTGCCGGCCGGAAGACGATGCCCCCGAGCCGGCGCCCGTCGCGCGTCTAGCCCGCGTGGATCGCGCTGAAGCCGCGCATGCCCGCGTAGAGCGGACGGGTGGCGAGGATCGAGTCGATCTCGCCGCGCAGCACGTCGAGGTCGGCGCTCTCGCTGACCGCGGTGCCGATGATGCGGCCGACGTTCGCGAAGTCGGCCTCGTCGAGGCCGCGCATGGTGGCGGCCGGCGTCCCGATGCGGATGCCGCTCGTCTCCATCGCGGGGCGCGGATCGAACGGGATCGAGTTGCGGTTGACCGTGATGTGGATCGAGTGCAGGCGATCCTCGAGCTCCTTGCCGGAGAACGCGGCCTCCTGCAGGTCGAGCAGCACGAGGTGCGTGTCGGTGCCACCGGACACGAGCTTGTTGCCCGTGCCGAGCAGGCCGTCGGCGAGCGCCTGGGCGTTGAGGCAGATCTGCTTCTGGTACTGCTTGAACGCCGGCGTCGCGGCGATGCCGAAGGCGACGGCCTTGCCGGCCACGCCGTGGCAGAGCGGTCCGCCCTGGAGGCCCGGGAAGAGGCCGGAGTCGATCTTCTTCTGCCACTCCTCCGTGCAGAGGATGAAGCCCGAGCGGGGTCCGGCCAGCGACTTGTGCACGGTGGACGTGACGACGTCGGCGTACGGCACCGGGCTCGGGTGCTCGCCCGCGGCGACGAGGCCCGAGATGTGCGCCATGTCGACCATGAAGCGCGCACCGACCTCGTCGGCGATCTCCCGGAAGGCCGCGAAGTCGAGCGTGCGCGGGTACGCGCTGGCGCCCGTCACGATCAGCGTCGGCTTGTGCTCATGGGCGGCCCTGCGGACGTCCTCCATGTCGATCGTGCCCGTCTCGGGCGAGACGCCGTAGTGCACGAAGTTGTAGTACTTGCTCGACGAGTTGACCGGGTGGCCGTGCGTGAGGTGCCCGCCGTGGTCGAGGCGCAGCGCGAGCACCGTGTCGCCGGGCGACAGCAGCGCGAGGTACGCGGCCATGTTGGCCTGCGCGCCGGCGTGCGGCTGGACGTTGGCGTGCGCGGCGCCGTACAGGCTCTTGGCGCGCTCGATGGCCAGCGTCTCGATCTCGTCGACGACGTCGCAGCCGCCGTAGTAGCGCTTGCCCG
>CAZPQP010000129.1:4530-5730 GCA_964588635.1 uncultured Bifidobacterium sp. | reverse complement strand
CGGGTCCTCGTCGGCCCAATCGACGCGCAGGTCGGTGACCGCCCACGCGACATCGCGCGCGACGAGCAGGCCCGCGGAGTGCACTGGACCCGCCTCGCCACCCGCGGCGATGCCGGCGTTGAGCCCGGCCAGCAGGCGCGCGGCGAGCGGCCCGCGGGCGGTCTCGCACGCCGCAGCGGCGATCATCGGCACATCGGTCGCGGCCAGCAGGTTGCCGGCCGCGACGACGGCGTTCCCCTGGTGCTCCCCCACCACGCCGAGCGCGTGGTCGCCGGAGAAGATCGCGGTGCGCCCGTCAGGCGTGACCGCCGTCAGCTGGCGGAAGGCGATCAGCTCGGGTGGCTGCTCGGCCACCAGGTCGCGCAGCGCATCCTCGGGCGAGGCGCCCGCGGCGAGCCGGTCGAGCAGTGCCGGTCCGAGTCGCGGATCGGTGACGTTCTGCGTGGCGACCGCGCCCACGCCCGCACGCACATGGGCGCAGCGCGCGGCCACAGCCGGGCTCGATGATGTGATCGCGACCCCGACCTCGCCCGTCGCGGGGTCCGCCGCGACCAGCGACAGCGTCACGCGTCGTCTCCAGCGGGGATGACCGCCGTGATGTCGACCTCGACGAGCCAGGTCGGACGCGCCAGCGCCACGACGACAAGTCCGGTGAAGACCGGGAAGACGCCGGGCATCCGCTCGCCGAGCACGCGGTAGACGGGCTCGCGGTGGCGGATGTCGGTCAGGTAGATCACGCACTTGACGATGTGCGACAGCTCGGAGCCGGACTCGGCGAGCAGCAGCTCGATGTTGTCCATCACCTTGTGCGCCTGCGCGACGGGATCACCGACGCCGACGTCCTCGCGGGTGTCGAGGTCCTGCGCGACCTGCCCGCGCAGGTACACCACGCCGTTCGCCACCACCGCCTGGCAGAGGTCGTTCGAGAGGTTCTGCTCCGGGTAGGTGTCCTTCGTGTTGAAGGGACGGATGCGGCGGTGGGTCGTCATGGAATCGACGGTCAACCTAGCAGGCGACGGCCTCGGCGACTCAGAGCAGCGCCAGCGCGTCGGCGACGGGAAGCCGCCGATACGTCTCCCGTGCCGATTTGGGCGCGACGAAGAGCGTCTCGCGCCAGGCCTTCAGCTCGCGCTCCCGCTCCTCGTCCACCCACCGCGAGGGGGCGAACAGGACGACCTCGACGTAGCTCTCGACGACGCG
>CAZPQP010000129.1:0-4430 GCA_964588635.1 uncultured Bifidobacterium sp. | reverse complement strand
CCGTGCTCCGCGCGGAGGACGTCGTAGAACGCCGTCACCGACAGCGCCATCAGGCTGCTCGCGCCCAGCGCGTCGAGCGGCTCGCGCAGGACGATGCCGACCCGGTCGTGGCCATCGAATCCGGGCCACACGTCGTCGGCACCACCGGGGCGGCCATCGACCTCGACCCGGAACGCGTCCATCTGCAGCGCCGTCGACGAATGCATCAGCCCTCCCGGTGGCAGCAGGCGGCCGCGGAGGCCGGCCAGTCGAGCGTCGGGTTGCGGTCGAAGAACCCGGCCGGCTCGAGGCGGAACCCGGCACGCGCCGCCGGCATGATCGGCCAGTCCTCGGGACGCACGAAGTGCGTGACGCCGACCGTGTACCAGCAGACCACGTCCGTGTCCTCGATCGGCCGGTCCTGCGCCGTCCACTCGGGCAGACCCGCCTGATCGGTGCGCCCGTACGGATACGTCCCCGCCGCGTGCCGCTCGTCCTCGCGGTAGGGCGTCACCCAGAGCGTGTGGCGGCCGAAGCCGGCGCGACGGTAGATCGTGGACTCGGGCTGCGCAAGCATCGGCGTGACGCCGTGCAGCGGGACGATGCGGTACGACCGCGGCTGTCCCGCGACCGACAGCTCGTGCGGATTGCCCACGTACCACTGGCGCGCCAGCAGGTCGTGCGCGTTGCGCTGGGCATCGGCCTCGGTGCGGAAGACGGTCGTCCGCGAGCGCCACGCGTTGCCCTCGGGATTGTCGGGCCCGGTCGGCACGGGTTCGGCCTCGATCTCGCGGACCGTGTTCCGCGGCCCATCCACATCCAGGTCGAGCCGGAAGCAGAAGAGGTGCTGATGGTGCGGCCCGGAGAGGCCGGCATCGACGAGCTGCGTGCCCTTGAGCTCCTCGCCCTCGCTGTGGGCCATCGTCGAGATGATCCCGTGCAGCTGGCACTCGACCTCGATGTGGCCGTCGAGGCCGAAGTTCCAGCGGAACGCATAGTCGTAGTTGCCGACCGTCGCCATCGAGTTGACGACGAACTTGCGCGCCCGCCGGTTCTCCACGTTCCCCGTGGCGTGATCCGTGTGCTTCCAGAGCAGGCTGTAGTCCTCCTCGTGGAGGCAGATCGCGTTCGCGATCTCGACGACCTCGCCTCGACCATCGGCGAGGTGCGCGTCGAGGTACGTGATGTCGCCGACGCAGTCGCAGCCGAGCACGAGCGAGTTGGTGCAGGCGCCGAGGCCGTACTCGCCGGCGTCGAAGTACGTGCGCCAGTTGTGCATCGGGTGCGGATCGCCGTACGGAACGATCATCTCGGCACAGGACGCACGGTGCATGACGCGACGCCCGCGGTAGCGGACGTCGTGGATGACGAGTCCGTCCTGCGCCTCCAGCGAGGCGGAGAACTCCCAGTCGAACCACCGCACGCGGTTGCCCTCGACGGTGAACGAGACGCCCTCGGGCTGGGTGATCTCGATCGGCTTGACGCCGGTCCGGGCGGGCACCGTGCCGGTGCGGTACTCGCCGTCCGCCTCCGGGATCGGCTTCACGTCGTACTCCTCGATCTCGAGGATGTCGTGCGTGTCGAGATCGACGAAGGCGAGCAGGCTCTCGATCGGACGGGCGTACGAGTTCATGCCGAGCGGCCCGCGGAGGTACGGCACCGCGCGTGCGTAGCGGTGCTTCCCGTCCAAGGGGTGCCCCATGTTGGCCGACGCGAGCACGTCGATCTGCACCGCGTCCATGTCCGTGATGCCGCGCTTCGCGAGCGCCTCGATCATCAGGGGATTGGCCTTGACGGACCGCTCGACCGCGACGTACTCGTCCGGGGTGATCGGCGGGTAGGCGTTCGGGAAGAGGACGTCGTCCTCGATCGCGCCGGCCGAGAGGTCGACGGTGATCTCGCGCACCTGCCGCGCGGCGTCGTAGAGCGCCGCGCGCGCTCGGCGCGACGGCCGCGGACCACCCTCGTCGGCCCACGCGTAGTAGGCCTCCTTCGCCGGCTCGCGCAGCTGGATCGAGATGAACGTCGCGTCGGCAGCGCCGTCGGCGGTGCGCGCGATCGCGGCGGCCGCCCGAAGCTCGTCGGCTGTGAGCGGGTGCAGAGGATGCAGCGTCATGCGGAGATGGTGGCACACGCGAGCGGGTCTCTGCACGCTGCGGCCGGCCGCGGCTACGGTTTCCGCGATGAGCGACGCCGACGACCTGATGCAGCAGGGGGCCGATGCGTACGCGGCGGGCGACTTCGCCGCCGCGCAGACCGCGTGGGAGGCGGCTGCCTCGCTCGGGCACGACGGCGCCAACGACGCCCTGCGCCTCGTCGCGCACGGCGATGCGCGCCGGCAGGTGCTGTGGGGCCGAATGGCCGAGCGCGACAACGCAGGCGCGCTCTGGAGCCTCGGGGTCGCCGCCGTCGAGCGAGCCGACCTGCCGGGCGTGCGCGACAGCTGGAGCCAGGCCGCCGAGCTCGACGAGGCGCTGGCCGGCGAGCTGGCGGGACTCCTGGAGTGCGAACCCGAGGCGGCTGCCGAGGCGCTTCGCGCGCTCGACGACGGCGCGCTGGCCTACCGGCTCGGCGAGCTCTGCTTCGGCACCGGCCGCGAGTCCACCGCGCTCGTCTGGTGGAATCTCGCGGTCGCCGCCGGCAGTCCGGAGGCCGAGGCGCTGCTCGCGCGCCTCGGCTCCGATCAGGCCTAGCCCTCCTGCTGCGCCTTGGCGGCGTCGAGCATCGCGTGGATCATCTCGTGCTTGGGCACGAGCGGCTTGGGGTACGCCGTGCGGCTCTGCTTGA
This sequence comes from uncultured Bifidobacterium sp., assembly GCA_964588635.1. Taxonomy (GTDB): domain Bacteria; phylum Actinomycetota; class Thermoleophilia; order Gaiellales; family F1-60-MAGs149; genus F1-60-MAGs149. The sequence goes on along the minus strand of CAZPQP010000129.1, from coordinate 1,664 downwards.
GGCCGCAGTCGAGCAGCGCGTCGGCGATCTTGTAGGACAGCGGACCCGGGTTGATGATCGGCACCGGCAGGTGCTCGGCCAGGTACGCGTGCGACTGGTGCATCGTCGTGGAGCCGAGGCAGATGACGTCGGCGCCGTCCTCCTCGACGAGCTGCATCGCGGCGGCGAGCAGCTTCGGGAAGACGACCTCCTCCTTGCCACCGAGCAGGTTGACGACGTCCGGCGGGGTGTCGATGTGGCGGATGCCGGCGCACTTGTCCATCAGGCCGAGCTCGCCCACGCCCTTCTTGTAGATCGCCGCCCACGGACCCCACTGGGTGAGGACGCCGAACTTGTTGCCGAGCATCAGGGCGGTCAGGTACGAGGTGCGGCCCGGCCCGATCACGGGGATGTCGAGCTCGCAGCGGATGGCGTTGACGCCGGAGTCGCTCATCGTGTCGATGCAGATGGCGTCGTAGCCCTCGTCCTGGATGCGCAGCGCGCACTCGAGCATGGCGAGGTCGGCGAGAATCCAATCGTGGTAGTTCTCGTACCACTGCGGACCGGCCGAGACCGGGACGTACGTGAACTCGATGCCCTCGCCCCAGCTGACGGACTGCTGCTGCTGGCGGCGTCCGGCGAGGCCGGTCTCGTCGAAGGCGAACGGCACGAGGACCGCGATGCGCTTGCTCATGGTTTCTTCTCTCCCTGTTGCGGCCGGACTATCCGGCCAGTTCCCGCACGTCCGTCAGACACCCGGTGACGGCCGCCGCGGCGGCCATCGACGGGCTCATCAGGTGCGTGCGCCCGAGGCGCCCCTGGCGCCCCTCGAAGTTGCGGTTGGATGTGGACGCGCAGCGCTCGCCGGGATCGAGGATGTCCTCGTTCATCCCGACGCACATCGAGCAGCCGGCGTCGCGCCACTCGGCGCCGGCCTCGATGAAGACGTCGGCGAGGCCGCGCTCCTCGGCCAGCGTCTTGACGGCCATCGACCCGGGGACGACGAGCGTGCGCACCTCGACCTTGCGGCCGCGCAGCACCTCGGCGGCGGCCTCGAGGTCCTCGAGCCGGCCGTTGGTGCACGAGCCGATGAAGACGCGATCGATGGGCATGCCGGTCAGCGACTGCCCGGCCTCGAGGCCCATGTAGGCGAGGGCGCGTTCGTCGCCGTCGCTCTGCGGCGCGGGCACGGTCTCGCTGATCGGGATCGACTGGCCGGGGTTGGTTCCCCACGTGATGGCGGGACTGATCGCATCGACGTCGACCGTGATCTCCTGATCGAAGGTCGCGCCCTCGTCGGTCACGTAGGCGCGCCAGCGCTCCACGGCGGCGTCGAAGTCGGCGGGCACGCACTCACGCCCCTCGAGGTAGGCGAACGTCGTGTCGTCGGCCGCGACGAGGCCCGCGCGCGCACCGGCCTCGACCGTCATGTTGCAGACCGTCATCCGGCCCTCCATCGAGAGCTCGCGGATCGCGCTGCCGGCGTACTCGATGAAGTGCCCGGTGCCGCCCGCGGTGCCGATCTGCCGGATCATCGTCAGCACGAGGTCCTTGGCCGTGACGCCGAAGCCGCGCGTGCCGTCGAACGTGACGCGCATCGTCGGCTGCTCCTTCTGCACGAGGCACTGCGTGGCGAGCACGTGGCCGACCTCGCTGGTGCCGATGCCGAAGGCGAGCGCGCCGAA
>CAZPQP010000128.1:0-5931 GCA_964588635.1 uncultured Bifidobacterium sp. | reverse complement strand
GGATGCAGGCCGCCTTCATGGCCTCCATGTCGCCGCGGTTCATCGTCTCCGTGCGGACGTTGTCGAACACCATCCGGTCGAGATCCTCGTTGAGCTCGCCGCCCTCGTACCACTTGAGGCCGTTGTAGATCTTCGACTCGGCGTACATGTCGAACGCGTCGGCGTTGATGCCCGGGTAGGAGCCGCCGACGTCGGCCACGTGCGCGGTCACCGCCGCGAAGCCGATCAGCTCGCCCTTCCAGAGGATCGGCACCGCCACCGCGATATCGGGCGTATGCGACGCGCCGAGGTACGGGTGGTTGTGGATGATGACGTCGTCTTCCTTCAGCTCGTTCTTGTCGATCCGATGCAGGAAGCCGCGGATGTACCACGGCAGCGAGCCGATGTGCATCGGCGTGGACTCGGACTCGCAGAGCTCGCGGCCCTCCGCGTCGAACAGGCCCGCGCCGAGGTCCTCGGACTCGCGGATGATCGACGAGTAGGACATGCGGAACAGGACGCCCGCCATCTCCTGGGCGATGGCGTCGAACGCGCCGCCGAGGACGCGCAGTGTGATCGGATCAACCGGCACCCGCTTGCGGGTGGGCTTACCGGGGTTGATGCCGACTTCAGGCAGATCAGCCATTGGGAATGCCTCTTCTCTCGCAGGTGGGGTTAGTGACCGCTCTCAGCGGCCTTGGCCACTGCGGCGGAGTACTTGATGATCAGGTTGCCGTGCTTGTCGACCTCGGCCGAGTAGCCCGGGGGGACGACGCTCGTCGAGTCGAACTGGGTGATGATCGCCGGGCCCTGGATCTTGTTGCCGGCGAGCAGCTCCGTGCGCTCGTAGAACTTCGTCTTGAACTTCGCGGGCTTGCCGTTCTTCTCGAACCACGCGTCGGCGGTCAGCTTCAGCGCGCCCTTCGGCGGCGTGGCCGTGCCCTTCTTCACGTTGACGGGCTTGAGGCCCGGCATCTGGCCGATGGCGCGGACGCGGATGTTCGCGATCTGCACATCGACATCCTCGAAGCGGCGCGAGAACTCCTTCTCGTGCGCGGCGTGGAACTCGTTCTTGACGGCCTTGATCCACTTGGCGTCGATCGAGCCGCCAGCGGGGGCGTCAACGCGGAGCTCGTAGCCCTGGCCCTCGTAGCGGGCGTCGACGATGCGCTCCAGGCGGATGCGCTTCTTGTCGATCTTGTCGACCGCGAACTGGCGCATCGCCTCCTTCTCGAGCGCGGCGAACTGCTTCTCGAGGGTGGTGGCGGCCTTGGCGTTCGTCGCCAGGTCGGAGCACATCACGTACGAGGTCTTGGTGTACTCGTAGACCATGTCCGTGGTGAGCAGGCCGAGCGCGGCCGTGATGCCCGGGTAGTTCGGCACCAGCACGTGCTTGACGCCGACCTCGGGGGCGATGTGGCTCGAGAACAGCGGACCACCGCCGCCCTCGGCGACCAGCGCGAACTCGCGCGGGTCGAAGCCCTTGCGGACCGACGACTGCTCGATGGCGTCGACCATCGAGTGCACGAGCACCTTGAAGATGCCGAGTGCGGCCTCCTCGGTGCTGAGCTTCAGCGGCTTGGCGATCTTCGTCTCGACGGCCTTGCGGGCGAGATCGACGCGGAGATCCTTCTTGCCGCCGAGGAACAGCTCGGGGCGCAGCCAGCCGAGCGCGATGATCGCATCGGTCGCCGTCGGCTCCGTGCCGCCCTGGTTGTAGGCCGCCGGACCCGGCATGGCGCCGGCCGAGCGGGGGCCGACGCGGAAGATGCCGCCGGAATCGACGTACGCGATCGAGCCGCCGCCGGCACCGATGGTGTCGACGTCGACCATCGGGATCATGGCCTGGTAGGGACCGACCTTCGTGTCGAGCAGGTGCTTCATGCGCAGCTTGCCGTCCTGCGCGAGGCCGATGTCGGCGGAGGTGCCGCCGACGTCGAGGGTGATGACATTGCGCTCGCCCGCGACGCGACCGGCCCAGATGCCGCCGACGACGCCGGCGATCGGACCCGACATCAGCAGGTTGACCGGGCGGTCGCTCGCGGCCTCGGGCGTCGCCACACCGGCGGCGCTGGTCATCAGCTGGATGCCCGTCTTGACGCCCATCTTGCGGAGCTCGGCGTCGAAGCGGCGCACGTAGTTCGAGACCTTCGGGCCGACGAACGCGTTGAGCGCCACCGTCGAGAAGCGCTCGTACTCGCGGTACTGCGGGATGACCTCGGAGGAGACCGAGATGTACGCCTCCGGGAACTCCTCGCGCACGATCGCGGCGACGCGCTTCTCGTGCTCGTCGTTGAGGAAGGAGAACAGGAGGCAGACCGCGACCGAGTCGACGGCGGCCTTCTTCAGCTTGCGGACCTGTGCGCGGACCTCGCGGTCGTCCAGCGGGATCTGGACGGAGCCGTCGGCGAGAATGCGCTCGTTGACCGTCAGGCGGTTGCGGCGGCGCGCGATCGGGAACGCCTGCCACGGCAGGTTCTGCCACAGCGAGAAGTTCATCGGCTTCTTGTGGCGCGCGATGTGGATGATGTCGCGGTAGCCCTTCGTCGTGATCATGCCGACGTTGGCGCCGTTGTGCTCGATCACGATGTTGGTGGCCACGGTCGTGCCATGGAAGACCTGGTCCAGCTCCGACGGCTTGATGCCGGCCATCTGGCACAGCGTCGAGATGCCGTCGACGGTCGCGATGGAGGGATCCGCCGGCGTCGACGGCGTCTTGTGCACGAGCACGGTCCCCTTCTCATCATCGACGTAGATCAGGTCGGTGAACGTTCCTCCGACGTCGACTCCGATGCGCTTCATCCCGCTCCTCCGGTTGATTCTCTCCGTACAGAGGACAGGTACGAAGCACCGCACCCGATAAATCCTCCGCGCAGCAGGCGTTATAGAGTGCCTCGGGTGCCGCTGTCAAACCGGCGGACCGAATTCCTGATGTCGCATTCCGCCGCAGCCGCTCGCCCGTCGTGGACCTTGATGGCGCGCGTGGTCATCATCGCGCTCGGCATCGGGTGGAACTTCGCGATCATCGGGCCGATTGCGCGCCAGTTGGCCAGTTCGTTCTCGGTCACGCTCGGGGCGGTCGGCCTCCTGACGACGCTGCTCCTGATCACGCACGCGCTGTCGCAGCTGCCGGCCGCAGTGCCCGCACAGCGCTACGGCCCGCTCAAGCTCGTGCGGTTCGCCTTCCTGCTCGTGGCGGCGGCCAACCTGCTCGCGGCGGTGAGTCCGGTCTTCTGGCTGCTCGGCGTGGCGCGGCTGATCGTGGGGCTCGGCACGGGCCCCGTCTTCGTCGGCGGGCTCGAGGGCACGCGTCGGCTCGGCGGCGCCTTCCTGGCGGGCATCTTCGGCGGTGCGGCGACGCTCGGCCTCGGCCTCGCGCTCGTCGTCGGCGCCGGGCTGGAGTCGGCCGGTGCGTCGTGGCGCTGGAGCTTCGTCATCGCCGCCGGCATCGCGCTGCTCGGCTCGGCGCTGGGACCGAAGGACAACGACGAGCCGCGCCCGGCGACCGGTAACGCGCTCGACCATCTCGGTGCGGTGCTCCGCTCCGGCCCGCTGTGGCGACTGGCCATGATCCACTCGGCCTCGTTCGGCTCGAGCCTCGTGATGGGCGCGTGGATCGTCACGCACCTCGTCAACGGCAACGCCTCGACGTTCGTGGCGGGCGCGGTGGGCTTCATGCTGCTCGGTGTCGCGGCGGTCTTCCGGCCGATCGGCGGAGCGTTGTTCGCGCGCGGCGTCTCGTGGCGGATCCTCGGACCCGGTGCCGCAATCGTGTCCGCGGCCGCGCTCGTGCTGATCGCGCTGCAGCCACCGACGTGGCTCGCCACGATCATCTCGTTGTTCATCGGCATCGGCTACGCGCTGCCCTTCAGCGCGGTCTTCGTGCTGTCGGTGCGCGCCGAGCCACGCTATCCGGCCGCGGCGATCGCGTTCGTCAACATGACGGGCGCCGTCTTCGCGCTGATCCTCACGCCGTTCGCCGGCCTGATGATGGACCACGAGGTCGGTGGCGTCGCCTTCGCCGTCCTCGGCGCCTTCGCCCTGGCCTCGGCCTGGGTCGCGCGTCGTCCGGTCGCCAATATGGATCCGTGAGTTAACAGAGGGGTCAGACCCCTCTGTTAACCGACGGTCATGCTGGGGCCGGTCGCGGGCTGCGGCGTCGGCGGTTAACAGTGGGGTCTGACCCCTCTGTTAACTCACAAGGAATCGCGGAAGACGCGCTCGAGCTCGGCCTCGCCGACCGGCAGCGGGGCGCACGCCAGCAGGCGCTGCTGGAGCATCGCGCCCGCCACGAGATCGGGGATGTCGTCCTCGGTGTAGCCCACCTCGGTGATCGTGGTCGGGCAGCCGACGTCGGCCATCAGCTCGGCCACGGCGCGCGCCAGGGCGTCGGTGTCGTCCGCGGCGACCGGCTGGCCCGTGAGGAGCTCGGCGGCGCGACGCGAGCGCTCCGGCACCGCGTCCGCGACGAGGCGGAAGGCGGCCGGGGCGGTGATCGCGCAGGCCAGGCCGTGCGGCACGAACTTCGCCTCGCCCGGATAGCCCGGCGGCGACCACGCATGCTTGAGGCCCGCGATGGGGTACGAGCAGGCGTGGGGGATGTGCACGCCCGCGTTGCCGAAGCCGATGCCGGCGGCGGTCGCGGCGAGCATCATGCCCTCGCGGGCCTCGATGTCGGAGCCGTCCTCGACGGCGCGGCGCAGGTGCTTGCCGACCAGCGAGATGGCCTCCATCACCCAGATGTCGGCCATCGGCGCGGCGCCCTGGTAGTTCGGGCGGGCACCGGCGTGCTCGGGCTTCGGCCGCTCGAGGTACGAGATCGACGTGTACGCCTCGGCCGCATGCAGGAGCGCATCGATGCCGGAGGCAGCGGTGATCGGGGCGGGCAGGCCCAGCGTCAGCTCGGGATCGCAGAGCGCCACGTTGGGGCGCAGGAACGGATGGGCGATGCCCGTCTTGACCTTGTCGGACGGCAGGTCGAGCACGGCCACGGCGGTCACCTCGGAGCCCGTGCCGGACGTCGTCGGGACGGCCACCATCGGCATCAGCGGGCCGGGCGGGATGCGCGCGCCGCCGAGCGGCGCGTTGATCCAGTCGCGCAGCGTGCCGCCGTGGGTGGCGATCAGCGCAGCGACCTTCGCGGAGTCGAGGGCGGAGCCGCCGCCGACGCCCAGCACGCCATCGGCACCCGAGGCGACGCACGCCTCGGCGACCTCGCGCATCGAGTCCTCCGTGGGTTCACCCGTCGGGACTGCGTACGTGACGACGTCGAGGCCGTCCGCGCGCACGGCCGCTTCGATCGGCGCGACCATCCCGCTCTGCAGCAGAAAGGCGTCGGTGACGAGGAACACGCGCGTCGCGCCGAGCAGCTTGAGGTGATGGCCCGCCTCGAGCGCGGCACCGGGGCCGAGCGCGATCGACGGGACGTGCAGGACGCTGATTCGCTCGGTGCTCACTTGGTGCCTCGCAGGTCGTCTTCCAGGGAATCCCACTGATCCTTGCCCAGGATCGCGTTGATCTCGTCAAAGGGCATCATCCGCGGCACGGATGCCACGGTCGAGCCGTCGGCCTTCAGCTGCGCGGCGAGCTCCTTCGTCGACTGCGCCGCCGCGAACAGCGTCGACGAGGGGTAGATGACGAGGCCGAAGCCGAGCTCCTGGAAGCGCTGGGCGCCGAGGTCCGGCGTCTTGCCGTGCTCGGAGACGTTCACCATCAGCACGGCGTTGATCCCACCGGCCGCGATCTTCTTCAGGTCGTCCTCGCTGGTCGGCGCGTCGATGAAGATCACGTCGGCACCGGCGTCGGCGTACATGCGCGAGCGCGCGATCGCATCGTCGAGACCGGTCACGGCCGTCGCGTCGGAGCGCGCGATGATCACCGTCTCCGGATTGCGGCGCGCGTCGAGCGCGGCGCGCAGCTTGATCACCATCTCCTCGGCGGGGATGACCTTCT
>CAZPQP010000127.1:0-5977 GCA_964588635.1 uncultured Bifidobacterium sp. | reverse complement strand
CAGACGAAGGAAGACGACTGGATCGAGCACCTGTTCACGGCCTCGACCCACGACTTCGTGCTGTTCTTCACGTCGTTCGGCAAGGTCTACCGCGCGAAGGCGTACACGCTGCCCCTCGGCACGCGCGACTCCAAGGGCCGTGCCCTGGTCAACGTCCTGCCGCTGCGCGAGGGCGAGCAGGTGATGGCGGCCTTCACGACGCGCGACTACACCGAGGGCAAGTACCTCCTCTTCGGCACCCGCAAGGGCGTCGTCAAGAAGACCGAGTTCCTCGCGTACAACACGATCCTCAAGAGTGACGGCATCATCGCGATCAACCTGCGCGAGGACGACGAGCTCGTCGATGTGCGCCTCACCAACGGCGAGGACCGCATCCTGCTCGTCTCGAAGTCCGGCCAGGCTGCGCTCTTCTCCGAGGAGAAGGTGCGCGCGATGGGCCGCAGCGCCTCCGGCGTGATGGGCATGCGCCTCGTCGGCGACGACGAGGTGATCGCCCTGCGTGTCCCGCAGGAGGGTGACGACGTGCTCGTCATCACCGACGGCGGCTACGGCAAGCGCACGCCGATCTCCGAGTACCGCGAGACCGGCCGCGGCGCCAAGGGCGTCCGCACGATCTCGGCGAAGGCCGAGGCCGAGCGCGGTGCGCTCGTGGCCGCCCACTGCGTGACCGGCGAGGAGGACCTCATCGTCACCACGGCGGGCGGCATCGTCACGCGCATGTCGGTCGGCGAGGTCCGCTCCATGGGCCGCTCGACCTCCGGCGTCCGCGTCCAGCGCATCAAGGGCGAGGATGACCGCGTCTCCAGCTGCGCGATCGTGCCGGCGGAGGAGGAGGTCGACGAGTCGGCCGAGCCCAGTGCCGAGGCCCCCATCGCCGAGGCGCCGACCGAGGATCCGGTGGCGGAGCTCGAGACCGCGGAGGACGAGGTTGCCTCCGACGTTGGCGACGATGAGGACGAGGATCTCGGCGCCGCGGACGATGACGCCGAGGACGACGACGAGGTGTGATCCGCGCGACCGCTCCGCGGTCGGGGCACGGGTAGAGTGAGCGCATGCATCGCCTCCGCCTGATCGCCGTCGTGTCCGCTGCCGCGCTCGTCGCCGTCGCCCTCGCCGCCTGCGGTGGCTCCTCGAGCTCGACGACGGCCACGCAGACCGTCACCGAGACGCAGACCGAGACCCAGCAGAACACGGAGCAGGGTCAGACCACAGCATCGGAGGGAGGCACGGTGTACACCGAGGAGAACACCGACGTGAACGTCGCCACGGGCGACTCCTTCACGATCCAGCTGCCGATCAATCCCAGCACGGGCTATACGTGGGTGCCGAACATCCCGATGGGCTACGTGCAGGTCTCGGACACGATCCTCGAGTCGGAGGACCAGGGCAATATCGTGGGCCAGGGCACTGCTGAGCAATGGGTCTTCAGCGCCGATACGCCGGGCACGGGTTCGATCACCTTCGACCTGATGCCGCCCGGGCAGGGCGTCGAGGCCGAGCGCACGGTGACGTTCATCGTCCACGCCAGCTAGTCGAGGACGCGTTCGACCTCTCCCGCCGAGAAGGCCGGCTCGGAGCCGTCGGCTAGGCGCAGCACGAGCTGGCCCTGCGCGTCGATGCCCACGGCGGTGCCGGAGACCGACTCCTGCGGGAGCTTCAGCGTGATCGCGTGCCCGGCGAGGCCGTCGAGCGCCGCGTAGCGCGCCACGAACGGCGCGAAGCCCTCGCGATCGAACAGCTCGAGCGCGGCGTCGAGGCCGTCGCCGAGCGTCTCGAGCAGCGCGACGCGGTCGATCTCCTCGCCGCCCTCGACGAGCAGCGACGTGGCGGGCAGGCGGTCGGTGGGCGGCAGCTCCTCGGCGGTCAGGTTGGCGTTGATGCCGATGCCGATGATCGCGAACAGCGGCTGATCGGGCGGGGTGACGAGCTCCACGAGGATGCCCGCGACCTTGCCGTCGTTGAGGACCAGGTCGTTGGGCCAGCGCAGGCGGGGGCCGAGCGGGAGGGACTCGGCGACGACGATGCCGACGAGGAGCGACAGCGTGGCCAGCTCCTCCGGGGCGCGCGTGACGCGCGCGAGGTACGAGAACATCAGCGCCTTGCCGGGCGGATCCGACCACGTGCGGCCGCGCCGGCCGCGGCCCGCCGTCTGGTGGTCCGTCACGCAGATCGTCCCGGCCGGCGCACCGGCGAGGGCCTCGTCGCGGACGATGTCCTGCGTCGAGGGGCAGCTGGCGCGCGTGATGATGTTGCGCGGGCCGGGTCGGTGCGGGGCGGCGTCGTCCACGCGGCTACGATACCTGCGTGGCTGCGCCCCTCGGCACGACGACCCTCTGGAGGATCCGATGACGGCAATGGACCGGGACGCCATCCAGGCGATCATCCCGCACCGCGATCCCTTCCTGTTCGTCGATGAGATCGTCGAGCTCGAGCCCGGCGTGCGCGCGCACGGCCGCTGGACGATCACCGGGGACGAGTGGTTCCTGCAGGGGCACTTCCCCGGCAACCCGATCGTGCCGGGCGTCGTGATGGTCGAGGCGATGGCGCAGACCGCCGCCGTCTGCGCACTCACGCACGACGACCACAAGGGCAAGTTCGGGGTGTTCGCCGGCATCGACGGCGTCAAGTTCCGGCGCATCGTCCGCCCGGGCGACGTGCTCGACATGATCATCACCGTCGATCGCCTGCGCGGCCGCATCGGACGGGTCAACGGCGAGACGACCGTCGGCGGCGAGGCCGCCGTCGAGGGCACGCTGACGTTCGGCCTGCTCGAGGAGCCGCCCGCGTGATCGGAGCCACCGAGAGCGACGTCGCGATCATCGGCGTCGGCGCCGCGATCCCCGAGCGCGTGCTCACCAACGACGAGATCTCCCAGCGCGTCGAGACCGACGATGCGTGGATCCGCGAGCGCACCGGCATCGCCGAGCGCCGCATCGCCCGCGACGATCAGACCGTCACCGACCTCGCGATCATCGCCGCGCGCCAGGCCATCGAGCGCGCCGACATCGCGCCCGCCGAGATCGATCTGATCCTCACCGCCACGGCCTCGCCCGAGCGCTCCTTCCCCTCGATCTCCGCGCTCGTCGCGGACGACATCGGCGCGCACAGCGCGGGGGCGATCGACATGCTCGCGGCCTGCGCGGGCTTCGCCTACGCGCTCGGGCACGCGATCGCGCAGATCAACTCCGGCATGGCCACGACGGTGATGGTGATCGGCGCGGAGGTGCTGTCGCGCATCACCGACTGGGACGACCGCGGCACCTGCATCCTCTTCGGCGACGGCGCCGGCGCGATCATCGTCCGCAAGGGCGCGGCGCCCACGAGCGAGAAGGTCGTCGTCGAGCTCGGCGTCGACGGCTCGAAGGGCTTCGACCTCTACGGCGACCTCACGCCCCGGAACGGCGAGCCGCTCGACAAGTGCATCCGCATGAACGGCAACGTCGTCTACCGCTTCGCCACGCAGGTCATCGTCGACTCGGCCAAGCGCGTGCTCGAGGCGGGCGGCTACACGCAGGACGACATCGACCTCTTCGTGCCGCACCAGGCGAACCTCCGCATCATCGAGAGCGGGGTGGAGCGCCTCGGCTTCCCGAGCGAGCGCGTCGTCGTGACGCTCGACAAGTACGGCAACACCTCGTCGGCCTCGATTCCGCTCTGCCTCGACTACGCCTGGCGGACCGGGCGCTTGCAGCCGGGTCAGCGGCTGATGATGATGGGACTCGGCGGGGGTCTCGCGTGGGGCACCGTCATGATCAGATGGATGGGAGCACCCGCATGAAGACCGCCTTCTGCTTCCCCGGTCAGGGCTCGCAGGCCGTTGGCATGGGCGTGGCCTTCGCCGACAGCTCGGCGGCCGCCGCGGCCGTCTTCGCCGAGGCCTCCGAGGCGTTCGGCGCCGACCTGCTCGAGCTCTGCCGCTCCGGACCGCAGGAGCGCCTCGACCAGACCGAGATCACGCAGCCGGCGCTGACGACCGCCTCGGTCGCGTGCCTCGCGGCCGTGCGCGAGGCCGGCATCACCGCCGACGTGGCGATCGGCCACTCCGCCGGCGAGTACGCCGCGCTCGTGGCCGCCGGGATCCTGAGCGTCGGCGATGCCGTGCGCCTCACGCGCGCCCGCGGCGAGGCCACGGCTGCGGCCGCCGCCCGTACCCCGGGTGCGATGTCCGCGATCATCGGCCTCGAGGACGCGCAGGTGGAGGAGCTCTGCGACGGCATCGAGGGCGTGTGGGTGGCGAACTACAACTGCCCCGGCCAGATCGTCGTCTCCGGCGAGAGCGCGGCGGTCGAGCAGCTGAACGAGGCCGCCAAGGAGGCCGGCGCGCGCCGTGCGCTCACGCTCGCCGTCTCGGGCGCATTCCACTCGCCGCTCACGGCCGCTGCGGCCGACGATCTGCGCCCCGCACTCCAGGCTGCGACGTTCACTGCGCCGACGAGCGCGTTCTTCTCGACCGTCACCTGCCAGCTCGAGGACGAGGCGAACATCGTCCAGATCCTCGAGGACCAGCTCGGCGCACCCGTGCGCTTCACGCAGGCGATTCAGAAGCTGGCCGCCGAAGGCGTCACGACCTGCATCGAGGTCGGACCCGGCGGCGTGTTGGCCGGACTGATGCGCCGCATCGATCGGAATCTCACCGCTCTCGCGATCAGCGATCCTGAGAGCCTCGCGAAGGCACAGGAGGTGCTGGGCAATGGCTGATCGTCCCCTCGAAGGTCGCGTGACGCTCGTCACCGGCGGCTCGCGCGGCATCGGCGCCGCGATCTCGCAGGAGCTCGCCGCCGCGGGCGCCAAGGTCGGCGTCAACTACACCGCCAACAAGGAGGCGGCCGACGCCGTCGTCGCGGCGATCACCGCCGCCGGCGGCACCGCCGTGGCGATCCATGGCGACGTGAGCGACCCCGAGGCCGCCGTGGCGATGATCGATCAGACCGAGGAGCTGCTCGGCGACGACCTCTGGAACGTCGTCGCCAACGCAGGCATCACCCGCGACAACCTGATCTCGCGCATCACGGTCGAGGACTGGGATCGCGTGATCGAGGTGAACCTCGGCGGCACCTTCCACATCTGCAAGGCGGCCTCGCGCAAGCTGCTCCGCAAGAAGCGCGGCAGCATCGTCACGATGTCGAGCGTCGTCGGCCTCCACGGCAACTTCGGACAGACCAACTACGCCGCCTCCAAGGGCGGCGTCATCGCGCTCACCAAGGCGCTGGCCAAGGAGGTCGGCTCGCGCGGGATCCGCGTCAACTGCGTCGCGCCGGGGTACATCTCCACCGAGCTCACGGACGTCCTCAGCGAGGACATCCGCGACGTGCTGCTCGGGCAGACGCCGCTCGGCCGCCTCGGCGAGCCCGAGGACATCGCGCGCACCGTGCGCTTCCTGCTCTCCGATGATGCGTCGTTCATCACCGGCGCGATCCTGTCGGTCGACGGCGGCCTGGGGATGTAGCGATGCGCCGCGTCGTGATCACGGGCATGGGGACGGTGAATCCCATCGCCAACAGCATCCCGGAGTTCGATGTCGCGCTGCGCGAGGGCAAGCCCGGCGGCGCGCTGATCACGAGCTTCGACGTCACGGACAGCCCGGTCAAGATCGGCTGCGAGGTGAAGGGCTTCGACCCGGAGAGCGTGATGGAGCGCAAGGCGGCCCGTCGCACGAGCCGCTACATCCACCTCGCCGTCGGGGCGGCCCGCGAGGCCGTCGAATCGTCGGGGCTCGACATTCCCGCCGAGGGCGAGCGCATCGGCGCGTCGATCGCCAGCGGCATCGGCGGCATGGACATGCAGCAGTCCGCGCACGAGCACTTCTTCGAGCGCGGCATCGAGCGCTTCTCGCCGTTCTGGACGCCGGGGATCATCCCCAACATGGGCGCCGGCTACGTGTCGATGGAGTTCGGCACGCGCGGCCCGCTGGCCTCGTCGAGCACCGCGTGCGCCGCCTCCTCGATGGCGATCGGCGATGCCGTCATGTACATCCGCG
>CAZPQP010000126.1:0-6006 GCA_964588635.1 uncultured Bifidobacterium sp. | reverse complement strand
GCGGCTCGTCGTGCAGCAGCCAGTCGCGCACCAGGGCGCCGGCGGCCGGGCCCGACTGGATGCCGCCGCCGCCGAAGCCGACTGCGTCGATCACGCCCTCCGTCTCGCGGCGCCAGCCGATCGACGGCTCGAGCGAGGGGCGGCAGGGGTAGAGGCCGGACCAGCCCTCGCCGAACGACATGCCATCGGCGAGGCCGGGGAACCGCAGCGCCAGCTGCTCGGCGAGCTCCTCGAGCCAGTCCTGGGTGACGCCCCGCGGGTAGTCGTCGGGGTCGCTGGCGGAGTCGAGCAGCTCCTCGGAGTGGAGGCCGCAGATCAGGCGGTCCGCCGCCTCGTGGCGAACGTAGGCACCGAGGCGGTTGACGCCGGGGATGTAGTTCATCGTGAACGGGTGCACGTAGTCGAGTGAGGTCGCGAGATGCACCTGCGTGGCGCTGCGCCGCTGCGGCGAGACGTCACACGTCAGACCGAGCAGCGCGGCCACCTGCGCGGCCCACGGGCCGGCCGCATTCACGACGACGTCGGCGGTGCGCGGACCATCGCTCGTCTCGAGGTGCCAGACGCCATCGCGGCGCGACGCCTCGGTCACGGTGCAGCGCGTCGTCAGCCGCGCTCCGGCGGCCACGGCGCGCGCGCCGAAGGCCAGCGTCGCCTGGTGCGGATCCACGTAGCCGTCGCTCGGGCACCAGAGCGCGCCGCGGACATCGTCCACGCGCAGGGCGGGGGCGAGGGCGGCGAGCTCGTCGACCGCCAGCACGCGGGCGTCCTCGACGCCGAGCGAGCGCTGGTGCTCCACGCTTGCGGTGAACAGCGCCACATCGTCGGCGGAGTAGCCGAGTCGCGCGTAGCCGGAGCGCACGAAGCCGATCTCGGCCTGCCCCGCCAGCTCGTCGAAGGCCCGACGCGCGAACACGCGCAGATCGATCCACAGCGGATCGGTGTACTGCGACTCGACGACGCCGACGGCGAGCCCCGACGAGCCGGCCGCCAGCTGGTCGCGCTCGAGCACTTCGACGGCGATGCCTGCGTGTGCGAGCGCGTCGGCGATGCAGCAGCCCACGATCCCCCCGCCGATGACGATCACCCGTGTCACGCCGACAGGGTAGACCCGGTCGGGCTACGGTGAAGCCCGCCCCCGAATCGACGGATCTCGCGTACGCTCGGGGCATGCGCGATGCGGTGCTGTTCGACGTCCACGGGAACATCGATGCCCTCGATGCCGTGCTCGCGGAGGCGACGGCCGCGGGCTGCGACGGGCTGGTCCTGGGCGGCGACTACGCCTACATGGGGCCGGCGCCCGATGACTGCGTGGACCGCCTGCGCGAGCACGTCGGTCGGGTCGTCGCCATCCGCGGCAACACCGATCGCATGATCGCGGGCGGCGATGACGCCGTCGCCGAGTGGGCAGCGGATCGCCTGGGCGACGAGCGCGTCAGCTGGCTCGGCGGCCTGCAGCCTGCGCGCGTGCTGCCCGAGCACGACGCGGTGATCGTCCACGCCGTGCCCGGGGACGACGAGTGGCGCCTGACGCCCGACACGCCCGACGCGCTGGCCGAGGCGCGCACCGCCGACGTCGGGCACGCGACCATGCTCTGCGGCCACGTGCACCTGCAGTACTCGCGGAAGGTGGGTGCGGTCGAGGTCGTCAATCCGGGCTCGGTCGGCTTCCCGTTCGACGGCGACCAGCGCGCGGCCTGGGCGATCATCGACGACGGGCGGCTCGAACTGCGGCGCACCGCCTACGACGTGGAGCGCGCCCTGGCCCGCCTCGCCGGACTCGCCTCGCACCCCGAACGGGCACTGGCCGAGCGTCGCCTGCGGTCGGCCCGCTCCTGAGGCCGTCCGGCATCATGGGAGCGTGATCTCCCTCCCAGGCAGCGACACGTTCACCTCGCACGGGGTCAACTGGATCGCGATGGGCGTGGTCATCGTGCTCGCCATTCTCGGCGCGATCCTGATCCCGCGCCTGACGGTCGCCCTGATGTCGCGGCGCCTGCGCGGCCGTCGCTCGACCGACGTCGACGAGCACCGCCGCGCCAAGCGCGCCGACACCACCGTGGCCGTCGTGCGCTCGCTCTCGCGCTACGCCGCCATCGTCGCGGGCATCCTCGGCGTCTTCGCCTTCGGCTTCACCGGCGCGGGCTCCACGGTGCTCGGCGTCTCGCTGCTGATCGCCATCGTCGGCTTCGCCGCGCAGAGCGTCCTGCGCGACGTGATCGCCGGGACGATGGTCGTCGCCGAGCGCTGGTTCGACGTCGGCGACGCCATCACGATCGAGCCGTGGGCGATGAGCGGCATCGTCGAGGCGATCACGCTCCGCAGCGTCAAGCTGCGCGGCCTCGGCGGCGAGACGATGCGCATCCACAACCAGCACATGTACGGCGTGCGCGTGGCCCGCAACGGCATCCGCGAGCTGGCGATCGAGATGTATGTCTCCGACGCCGACAAGGGGCGCGAGCTCTTCCGCCGCCTCTCCGAGCTGCTGCCGTCCGGCCCGATGCACCTGCTGTCCACGGCGCTGCAGATCACCGAGGAGCAGCAGATCGGCACGCTCACCCGCCTCGCGGCCGAGGGCTCCGTGCCGCCGGGTCGCGAGTGGATGCTCGAGTCGTTCGCGATCAACCTGCTCAAGGAGCTGGACACCGAGGGCGTGATCAAGCACGGTCCCGTCTCGTACTTCGCCGACTCCGTGGCCGAGCAGCGCTTCGCCCGGTCCGTCGCGCCGCAGCTCGATATCGACGAGTAGCGGCTAGACGGCGCCGGCGTGCGGCACGACGCGCTCCTCGAGGAGCGTGATGAGCCGCGTCCGCGGCGAGTAGCGCATGACGCACAGCTGCGCCTCGCCGTGGATGATCGCCGAGCGCAGCGAGGGGCATTCGGTGATCAGGCTCTGCGCCGTGACCCGTGCGTTCACGTCGATCGCATCGTCGAGGTCCGCGGCACCACCCGCACGGTAGAGACCCGCGGCGAGGGCGCCGGTGAGCGGCGCCAGCGCCAGGTTCGGCGGTACGCCCGTGGTGAACTCCTCGTAGGCCGCATGCACCGCACGACAGTCCTCATGCGCCAGCACGATCGCGAGCCGCGTGTTGAGCGCCGTCATGGCGAAGCCGAGCGCGGAGGCCACGGGTATGTCGACGTACTGCCCCGGCAGGCGCACGGTGAAGATCGCGCCGGCCGCGGCGCCGAGGACGGCCGCCGGCGGCACGCGCGCGTCGGAGCAGCCGATCACGGCGACCGGAGGGAGGTGCTCCAGCGGATCCTCGGGCGCGCCGAGCAGGTCGCGCTCCGACGATCCCGCGGCCCAGCGGCGATTCCCCTCGAGGACCCGCTCGAGCAGCTCGGGTGCGGTCAGCTGCGTCATGGGAGCCAGCGTACCCGTCTCATCCTCCGCCGCGGTATCGGGGCGGTGACGACCTCAGGCGAGCCAGTCGAGGTACACGGACTGGTCGCGCTTGTCCATGATCCCCATGTTCACGACCTGGTTCGCGATCTTTCCGTCCATGTCGATCAGGAAGGTGCCGCGCATGCAGGTGCCCCAGTCCTCGTCGAACACGCCGTAGGCCTTCGAGACCTCGCCGTGCGGCCAGAAGTCGGACAGGAAGCGACCGTTCGCGCCCAGCTTCTCCTTGTACGACTGGCGGATCAGCCACGCGTCGCAGGCGACGTTGAGGATCTCGAGGTCGTCACGCTCGAGCTTCGACTCGTCGCGGATCTCGCAGATCTCGCTCTCGCAGATGTCGGTGTACGAGAAGGGGTGGAAGAAGAGCAGCACGTTCTTCTTGCCGCGGTAGTCGCTCAGGGTGACGCTCGTGTCGAACGTCTCCTGCAGGGTGAAGTCGGGGGCGATGTCGCCGATCTCGGGCACGTCAGGTCTCCTCAGAACGTGGGGGTGTGGTGAACGGTTCGCGCTGCGCGCGCAATTCGCCGAGTATCTCTCCCAGTCGCGCCTCGAACCCCATCGTGGTCGGCTCGTAGAAGCGCAGGTGCGCGATGTCCTCGGGTAGGTGCCGCTGGCCGGCGGCGAAGCCGCCCTCGGCGTGCGGGTAGCGGTAGCCGACGCCGCGGCCGAGCGCCTTCGCACCGGAGTGCGACCCGTCGCGCAGATGGTCGGGAGGCACCCGGGTGCCGTGCTCGCGCACCGCGGCGCGCGCCGCGTCGCCGGCCGCGTAGGCGGCGTTCGACTTGGGGGCGAGGGCCAGGTACGTGACGCACTGGGCGAGGGGGATGCGGCCCTCGGGCATGCCGATCTCCTGGATCGCCTGTGCCGTCGAGACGGCGAGGGGGAGCGCGCGCGGATCGGCGTTGCCGACGTCCTCGCTGGCGAAGACGATCAGGCGGCGCGCGACGTAGCGGGGGTCCTCGCCGCCCTCGAGCATCGTGTGCATCCACCACAGCGCGGCGTCCGGGTCGGAGCCCCGCATGCTCTTGATGAAGGCGGAGATCGCGTCGTAGTGGAGGTCGCCCTCGCGGTCGTAGCGGATCGGGATGCGCCCGACCTGGGCGACGAGCTCCTCGGTGATCGTGTCGGCGTCGGCTGCGCGCGCGGCCGCCGCGGCCTCGAGCAGCGCGAGCGTGGCGCGGCCGTCGCCGCCGGCGGCCCGGGCGATGGCGTCGCGCGCGTCGTCGTCGACCGTCACGCCGAGCGCCTCGGCCCCGCGGTCGATCATCCGCGCGAGGTCGTCGGGCTGGAGCGCGACGAGCTCGTAGAGCGTGCAGCGCGAGAGCAGCGCCGAGATGACGCCGACGTGGGGGCTCTCGGTGGTGGCGCCGATCAGGATGATGAGCCCCGACTCGACGAGCGGGAGCAGGCTGTCCTGCTGGGCCTTCGTGAAGCGGTGGATCTCGTCGAGGAAGAGGATCGTGCGGCGGCCGTCGCCGGCGAGGCGATCGCGGGCGCGCTCGGTGACGGCGCGGACGTCGGCCTTGCCCGCGTCGACGGCCGAGAGCTCCTCGAACGACGCCCCGGTGCGCTGCGCGACGATGCGCGCGATCGTCGTCTTGCCCGTGCCGGGCGGGCCGAACAGGATCATCGAGCCGATGCGATCCTCCTCGATCGCACGGCGCAGCGGGCGGCCCGGACCGATCAGCGCCTCCTGGCCGACCATCAGCTCCAGGTCGTCCGGGCGCAGGCGCTCGGGCAGCGGCGCGACCGCGCGGCGGCGGTCGTCGGCGGCGGTGGAGAAGAGGTCGCTCACGAGGTGCAGCCTAGTCGGCGCGGCGTCCCCGCCCCGGCGCGCGTGCCTCGGGTAGGCTGCCAGTAGATGACCGACATGCAGGCGATGTGGCTCGGCCTTGGCGCGGCGATGATCATCCCGTTCGCGATCCTCGGTGCCGCCCTGCGCCCGTTCTGGCTGCCGCTCGGCTTCGCCGTGCTCGGGTCGCTGATCTGGATTCCCGGCCTCGGGCTGAGCGCCTGGATCGCCGGCTCGGTCGGCTCGCTGATCGGCTGCTTCCTCGGCATCCCCGTCCGCCGCGGCCTGCTCGCGTTCCGCGCGCGCCGCATCGCCCACCGCACCCAGGCTTCCCCCGGAGGACCCTCGTGACCGACCTCGTCGACCGCTCGATCAACACCATCCGCACGCTGGCGATGGATGGCGTGCAGAAGGCGAACTCGGGGCACCCCGGCACCGCGATGGCGCTGGCGCCGATCGCGTACCTCTACTTCAACGAGTACATGCGGTACGACCCGCAGCAGCCGCACTGGGCCGGTCGTGATCGCTTCGTGCTGTCGCCGGGCCACGCGTGCATGCTCCAGTACGCGACGCTGCACCTGACGGGCTACGACGTCTCGCTCGAGGATCTCAAGCAGTTCCGCCAGTGGGGCTCGCTGACACCGGGCCATCCCGAGCTCGGGCACACGCCGGGCATAGAGGTGACCACCGGTCCGCTCGGCCAGGGCGTCGGCAACATCGTCGGCTTCGCGCTCGCCGAGCGCATGCTCGCGGCGCGCTACAACCGCCCGGGCCACGAGATCATCGACCACCGCGTGTTCGGCATCTGCTCCGA
>CAZPQP010000125.1:2784-6008 GCA_964588635.1 uncultured Bifidobacterium sp. | reverse complement strand
CTCGACACGCACGAGCCGGCCGAGGCGCTCGTCGAGCGCTCCGACACGACCGCGATCTATGCGGCCGCGGTCGTGGCCGAGGCCGTGATCGCCTTCGAGCTGGCGCGCGCCGCCAAGGAGAAGTTCGGCGGCGACGCGATCGGCGACTTCATCGCCGCGCACGCGCACTACGTCAACCGGATCCCCTGGTCGCCCGCATGAGCCGGCCCGACGTCCTCGTCGGGTTCATGGGTGCCGGGAAGTCCACCGTCGGAGAGCTGCTGGCGGCACTCAAGGGCACGACGTTCGTCGACGTCGACCGCGAGCTCGAGCGCCGCACGTCGCGCTCCATCCCCGATCTCTTCAACGACGGCGAGGAGCAGTTCCGCGAGCTCGAGGAGCGGGTGATCACCGAGCTGATCGAGAGCGGCGAGCACGGCGTGATCGCACCCGGTGGAGGGGCGCTCTCGCGCCCCGGCACGCGCGCCCTCGTGCGCAAGCAGGCCCGCGTGCTGTTCCTCGATGCGCCGGCCGAGGTGCTGTGGCAGCGCGTCGAGGCCGATGGCGGCGCCGGCACCCGCCCGCTGGCCGTCAACTTCCACCGCTTCGAGGACCTCCACAGCCAGCGTCAGACGCTCTACCTGACGGCCGCTGACGCGATCGTCGATGCCGCAGCCGATCCGGAGACCGTCGCGATCGCCTGCCGCGATGCCGGTGTCGTGCGCCCCGGGGCGCTGGATCGCATCCACGAGCTGGCCGACGGGCGCCGCGCCTTCGTCGTCGTCGATCTGCCGGTGGCCGACCGCATCCCCGACGGGCTCGAGGTCTACACCCTGCCCGGTGGCGAGCAGTGCAAGACCGTCTCGCACGTCGAGGCGCTCTGGCGCGCCTTCGCCGAGGCGGAGCTCGAGCGCCGCGATCTCGTCGTCGCGATCGGCGGCGGTGCCGTCACCGACGTCGCCGGCTTCGCCGCCGCGACGTTCCGCCGCGGTCTCGACTGGGTGTCCTGCCCGACCACGCTCGTCGGCCAGGTCGACGCGGGCATCGGCGGCAAGACCGGCATCGACGTCGCCGCCAAGAACGACGTGGGCAGCTTCCATCCGCCCGTCGCCGTGCTCGCCGACCCTGCGCTCCTGACCACGCTGGTCGATCGCGAGTGGCGTGCCGGCTTCGCCGAGGCGCTCAAGACCGGGCTCCTCGCCGGCGGCCCGCTCTGGGAGCAGGTGCGCGAGTGGCCCGCCACGCGCGGCACCGACGACGAGCGCTGGACGCTGGTGCGCCGCTGCGCCGCGCTCAAGCACCGCGTCGTCGCCGCCGACCCGACGGAGCAGGGCGTCCGCGCGATCCTCAACCTCGGCCACACGATCGGCCACGGCGTCGAGCACGCGGCCGGGGGACGCTATCTCCACGGCGAGGCGATCGCCATCGGCCTCGTGGCCGCGCTGCAGCTGTCGGTCGAGCACGTCGGCCTCGAGCACGCGATCGCCGATGAGGTGCTGGGCGCACTCAACCGGCAGGGCCTGCCGACCGTGGCCGAGGAGGTCGCCCCCGACGCGGTGCTCGCCGCGATGCGCTCCGACAAGAAGCGCGTCGCGGGTCGCACGCGCTTCGTCCTGCTCGAGGCACCCGGCCGGCCGGTCTGGGGCGTCGAGCTGCCCGACGACGCCGTCGCGGCGGCCGTCGACGCCGCGTGCCGCTGACCGCCAGCGCGTAGACTGCGCGCATGATCGCGGTCTTCAACGGCGCCAACCTCAACATGCTCGGCCAGCGCGACCCCGCGCAGTACGGCACGCTCACGCTCAGCGAGCTCGAGAGCCAGGTCTACGCGTGGGCCGGCGAGCGCAGCATGACCGCGCGCTGCTTCCAGACGAACCACGAGGGCGTGCTGATCGACCACATCCACGAGTGCCGCGGCTGGGCCAACGGGCTGATCATCAACCCCGGCGCCTGGACGCACTACTCGTACGCGATCCGCGACGCGCTCGAGATCTTCACGGCGCCGAAGGTCGAGGTGCACCTCTCCGACATCAGCCAGCGCGAGGAGTGGCGACGACACTCCGTGATCGCGGAGGTGGTGGATCACCGCATCAGCGGCAAGGGACCCGACGGGTACCGCGACGCGCTCGACTGGCTGCAGGAGGCCATCAAGGGTGTCTGAGCAGCGCGCCCGCATCGACCGTGCCATCGAGGCGCTCGACGCTGCCGGCGTCGACGCGCTGATGGTCACGAACCTCGTCAACGTGCGGTACCTGACCGGGTACACGGGCAGCAACGGCATCGTCGTCCTGTCGCGGAACCGCGCCGTGTTCATCACCGACTTCCGCTACGCCGACGGCGTCGAGCACCTGCGCGCGCTGCTCGACGTGGTGATCCTCGAGCGCGACATCGCGGGGATGACCGTCGAAGCGCTGCACGAGTACGCACCCGGCTGCGTGAGCGTCGGCTTCGAGGGTGCACTGCCGTACGCGCTCGCCGATCGCCTGCGCGGCATGGCGCCGCCCGATGTCGAGCTCGTCCTCGCCGATGGCGTGATCGAGGAGCTCCGCATCGTCAAGAGCGACGCGGAGATCGCGGCCTCGCGTCACGCGGCCGACATCCTCGAGGTCGTCTACACCGACATCGCCAACGGCACGCTCGTCGGTCGCACCGAGGCCGACGTGGCCTGGCAGATCGAGCGCACGATCCGCGAGGCCGGCTTCCCGGCGCTCTCGTTCGAGTCGATCGTCGCCGCCGGGGCCAACGGGGCCCGGCCGCACTGCGAGCCCGGCCCCACGGTGATCCAGCGCGGCGACCTCGTCACGGTCGACATCGGCGCGCGCGGCGAGAGCGGCTACTGCTCCGACTGCACGCGCACCTTCGCGGCGGGTGGCGCACCTGCGCCCGAGGCGGCCGCCGACTATCAGCTCGTGCTCGACGCCCAGCTCGCCGGCCTCGGCTCGGTGCGCCCCGGCGCGATCGGCGGCGCCTGCGACGCGACGGCCCGCGAGGTCATCGCCGACGCCGGCTGCGGCGAGCTGTTCGGCCACGGCCTCGGCCACGGCACGGGTCTCGACATCCACGAGGCGCCGACGCTGCGCAAGGGCTCCGAGGACATCCTCGCCCCGGGCATGATCGTCACGGTCGAGCCGGGCATCTACCGCCCGGGCCAGTGGGGCATCCGCATCGAGGACCAGGTCGTCGTCACCGAGGCGGGCCACGAGATCCTCACGGGGTTCACCAAGGACCTCGTCGAGACCGCCGGGTAG
>CAZPQP010000125.1:0-2684 GCA_964588635.1 uncultured Bifidobacterium sp. | reverse complement strand
CATGGCGGAAATGGTCTCCACGAATCAGTTCAAGAACGGCATGCACATCGACGTCGACGGCACGACGTACCGCATCGTCGAGTTCCAGCACGTCAAGCCCGGCAAGGGCGGGGCGTTCGTGCGCACGAAGCTGAAGAACTTCGACAACGGCTCCGTGGTGGATCGCACCTTCCGCGCCGGCGAGAAGTTCCCGCGGATCCTCACGAGCGTCGCCGATATGCAGTTCCTCTACGACGACGGCACCGACGTCGTGATGATGAACACGGAGACGTACGAGCAGGTCGCGCTCAAGCGCGCCATGTGCGAGGACGATCTGCGCTGGCTCAAGGAGGGCGACACCGTCCAGCTCCTCAGCGTCGACGACAATCCCGCCGCGCTCCAGCTGCCCGCCTCGGTCGAGCTCGCCGTCACCGCGACCGAGCCCGGCGTCAAGGGCGACACCGTGTCGAACGTGCTGAAGCCCGCCACGCTCGAGACCGGCGCGGTCGTGCAGGTGCCGCTCTTCGTCAACGAGGGCGACCGCATCCGCGTCGACACGCGCGAGGCCAAGTACATCTCGCGCGCCTAGCGCTCCGGGTTGTCCGGCCGCTAACCTCCTGACCAGATGGCCCGACTCGTCGACACCACGCTGCGCATCCTCGCGCAGGAGCCGATCGCGGGCCGCGTCCCCGCCTCGCTGCAGTTCGAGGCCTGCGAGCTGCTCGACAGCGCCGGCTTCCACGTGCTCGAGGTGACCGGCGGCGGCTGCTTCCACAGCGCCGTCCAGCGCGGCGTCGAGAGCCCCTGGGAGCGCATCCGCAACCTGCGCCGCCGCGCGACGCAGACGCCGCTCGGCATGGCACTGCGCGGCCGCTTCCTCGTCGGCACCCAGCCCGTGGAGCAGGACCTGATCCGCCGCTTCGTCGACAGCGCCGCCGAGTCCGGCATCGCGGTCTTCCGCATGCACGACCCGATGAACGACCCCGAGGATCTCGCGGGTCCCGTCGAGGCCGTGCGCGAGACCGGCGCCCGTCTGCACCTGGGCCTCGTCTACGACGATCATCCGGAGGGCGAGGCGCGCATGCTCCAGCGTGCGCCCGAGCTGGCCGCCCTCGGCGCCGACCGCCTGCTGCTGCTCGATCCCGCCGGTGCGATCGATCCGTCGAAGACCGGCGCGCTGATCACGAAGCTCCGCGACGCGGCCGGCATCCCCGTCGGGCTCTACCCGCAGGGCCCGGGCGGCACGTCGCTCGCCGTCGCCATCGAGGCCGCGCGCGCCGGCGCCGACCCGATCTCCGTCGCCTCTTACCCGCTCGCCGTCTCCGGCCACCGCACCAGCTCCGAGCTGCTCTGCCAGTCGATCGACGGCCTCGGTCTCGAGTCCGGCCTCGACCAGGGCATCCTCTGGCAGGTCGCGGAGATGCTCGACCGCGCGCTGTTCGCCGACACCACGCTGCCGCCGCCGCTGTCCGCGCACGTCTCGCTGCAGGCCGCCCTCAAGGGCGTGCCCGCCGGCCTCGTCGCCGGCGTCGAGCGCCGCCTCGAGGCGATCGACGCGAGCGACCGGCTGTCCGAGGTGCTCGACGAGGTCCAGCGCGTGCGCGAGGACCTCGGAACGCCGCCGGCCGCCTCGCCGCTCGGCGACGTGATCGCCCGCCAGGCGATCGACCACGTGCTGGAGGGCCGCCGCTGGCACGCCATCGACGGCGAGATGCGCGCCCTGATCCGCGGCGAGTGGGGCCGCCCGCCGGCCGCCATGAACGCCGAGGTCGTCGCGCTCGCCGAGACCGGCAACGGCGGCTCGTCCGCGATCCCCGTGCCCGCCGACATCGCGTCGGCGCGCGCCGAGGTCGGCGAGCTCGCCACCTCCGAGGAGGAGCTCTGCCTCGTCGCCCTGTTCGGCGAGGACGCCGTGCCGCTGCTCGAGCGCCTGCGCGGACGCCACCAGGCGATCGCCACCGGCGTCACCAACGAGGAGGAGGAGCGCATCCGCGGCCTCGTCGATCTCCTCGAGGAGACCGGGCTGGGCGAGCTCGAGGTGGAGGAGGGCGGTATCCGCATCTCCCTGCGCCAGCAGGCGCCGGTGCAGCAGGTCTTCGCCGCCGCGCCGACGGCGGCTGCCGCCGCCCCGGCACCGGCCGCCGCCGCGCCCGCCCCGAGCGGTCAGCAGATCACGAGCCCGATGGTCGGCACCTTCTACCGCTCGCCCGGACCGGGCGAGGCCGCCTTCATCGAGGAGGGCGCCAAGGTCGAGGTCGGCCAGGTGCTCTGCATCCTCGAGGCGATGAAGCTCTTCAACGAGTTCAAGGCCGAGACCGCCGGCACGATCACGCGCATCCTCGTCGAGGACGCCACGGCCGTCGAGTTCGGCCAGCCGCTGTTCGAGATCGACCCCAGCGGGGCGTAATGCTGCGCCGCTGCCTCGTCGCGAACCGGGGCGAGATCGCCGTCCGGATCATCCGCGCCTGTCACGAGCTCGGCATCGAGGCCGTCGCGGTCCACTCGACCGCGGACAAGGACGCCATGCACGTGCGCATGGCCGACCACGCCGTCCAGATCGGCCCGCCGCAGGCCTCCGAGTCGTACCTGCGCGTCGATCGCCTCGTCTCCGCCGCACTCACCACCGGCTGCGACTCGATCCACCCCGGCTACGGCTTCCTCGCCGAGAGCACCGAGCTCGTGCGCGCCTGCGCCGAGCACGACCT
>CAZPQP010000124.1:0-6021 GCA_964588635.1 uncultured Bifidobacterium sp. | reverse complement strand
CCCGGCACGCCCGTGTTGTCCGCGAAGCCGATGAACACCATGTTCTTCGGCTTCTTCGGCAGCAGCGCCGCCAGACGATTCACAAACGCCACACCCGCCTTGTTCAGCGAGACCGAGTTCGAATCGAAGATGCCCGACTCAGGCGAGATCAGCTGCGTCGGCAGACGCATCGTCGTGTTGGCCTCACCCGTCGACTTGAGGTTCGACACGGTGATCGCCGTAAGGCCGACGGTCGCGGTGATCTTCAGATTCCGCTGCAGCGCCTTGCGGCCCTTCTGATTGATCTTGACCTTCACGACGATCGTCTTCTTGCCGGACTTCGCCTTGACGGTCGCCTTGCCGATCGAGACCTTCTTGTCCGAGCGGACGCTGATGCCATCGCCCTGGCCGAGCAGGACGTACTCCGGCGCCGTCACGTTCACCGTGCAGCGATCGAGCAGCTGCCCCTCCGGCGCGGTGCACGGCACCTCAGCGGTGATCGGCTGATCCGCGGGAATCGTGCCGTCCGACGACATCGACGAGCCAAGATCAAGTGTGATCTCGGCGGGAATGCTCTTCACAGAGAGTGCTGGACCGGGAGCGGGCTTGCCCATGGTCGTCGTGGTTGTGGTCGCCGCCGCCGTGGAACTGGGGGTCGGCGTGGGCGCGGCCTGAGTGATCTTGAAGACGCCAATGGGGGCACCCGGAGTCATGCTCATCCCAATCGTGACGTACACGTTGGTCGCTGCGTCGACGACGATCCCGCCCGGGGCTCCATTGAGGGTCGCGAGCACGCTTGCGCTTCCATCGGGCGTGATCTTGCTGATCGAATTCGCAGCGCCAAAGCCTGCCCCGGTGTTCGCCGTGTACACGGTGCCACTGCTGTCGACCGCGATGTACCGAGGTCCCACGCCACCGCTGAGGCCCAGGCTAGCCCACGCCGCCGTCACGGTGCCGTCAGAGAGCTTGATGCGCGACACCGTGGCGTCGTCCTTGTTGGCGACGTACAGATACGCGCTGTCGACCGCGAGCGCGAAGGGACTGGCGCCGACCGAGTAGGTCGCGACGAGCGAAAGGCTGGAGTTGAACTTGAGCACGGTGTTGCTGGTGGTTGCGACGTAGACGTTGCCAGCGGCGTCGGTGATGACCGCTCCCGCACCCGTCGCCGGAGCGCCGATCGAGGCAGGCCCCGAACCGGCGCCGGCGGCGATCTTGCCGACACCGTTGCTCATGCCCGTTGTCCAATAGGCGTTGCCGGAGGTGTCAACAGCAACCTTGCCCGAACCGTTGTTGTACGTGTACGTCGCGACGGCCGCACCGCTGGAGTTGAGCTTCACCATCCCGGTGTTCGTCGAGTACGCGACGAACACCGAGCCGTCAGGGCCGACGGCGATTCCGGAGGGGTAGGTGGCAATAGCCCCACCCCATTGCGGCGTGATCGCTCCAGCGGGCGTCACCTTCGCAACTGAATTCGTCGCTCCCTGATTCACGCCGAGATAGAGATTCCCCGAGGAGTCGATGGCGAGCGATCCAGACTGCGGAGTCAAGCTGCCCGTGGAGGCGAACAGCTCCGCTGTTGCCGCGTTCGCCGTCGCGCTGACGACCAGCGTGATCGAAATCACAATTGCGATTGCATAAGCCTTCAGGGATTTCACGAGACGACGACCTCCGACGGGGTGGAACGTGACAACTTTGTGAGAGTACCGGCTGTTGACCGATTGGATCCAGAAATGACAGGTTCGCGGCAAAATCAGCCACACGTGTGAAAACCGGCCGCTCGTTGACGTAATCGCCCTACACCACGTACGGACAGTGCCGACAGCCGCGCTCGCAGCAGAACCCGCGCTCGATGTGCACCGCCGCCGTCATCACGTACAGCCCCGTCACCGGATCCAGGTAGCCGGGCTCACCGCGCTCGAGTGCCGCGGCGTGCACCGCGAGGATCTCGTCATACGCGGGGTGCGTCGGCGCGAGGCGATCCGGGTGCGGCTGGGTCGGCAAACGATCGGCGAGGGGGGTTTGTTCCGGCATGCGTGATCTGTTCTATCGCATCGGTGTGCCGGCTCGGACCGCAGCGAGCCTGCGCACGCGGGCGACGACAGTCTGCGCCAGAGGGACTACCCTTGTGGCATGAGCCTCTTCTCGCGATCCACGCACGACGCGCTCGACGCGTCGCAGGCGCTGCCCGGCCGCCCCGAGGCGGTCGTCCTCACCGACAACCACGCCGTCCTCGGCACCCCGATGCAGGGGCCCTTTCCCGAGGGCCTCGAGCAGATCGTGCTCGGCATGGGCTGCTACTGGGGCGCTGAGCGCAAGCTCTGGCAGGTCCCCGGCGTCTACACGACCGCCGTCGGCTATGCCGGTGGCTTCACCGAGAACCCCACCTACAAGGAGACGTGCACCGGACGCACCGGCCACACCGAGGCCGTGCTCGTCGTGTACGACCCCGCGCAGGTGAGCACCGAGGAGATCCTCCGCGTGTTCTGGGAGGGCCACGACCCCACGCAGGTGAACCGCCAGGGCAACGACGTCGGCACCCAGTACCGCTCCGGCATCTACACCACGACGCCCGAGCAGCTCGCCGTGGCCCAGGCCTCGCGTGCCCTCTACCAGGACGCGCTGAGCGCCGCGCACAAGGGCGAGATCGCCACCGAGATCGCGCCGCTGCGCACGTTCTACTACGAGGGCGACACGATCCACCAGCAGTACCTGCACAAGAACCCGAGCGGGTACTGCGGGCTCGGCGGCACCGGCGTCTCGTGCCCGGTGGGCGTCGGCATCTCGGCCGACTAGCGATGTGACGACCGACGGTCTCGAGATCCGCCTGCAACCGCGCGGCGGTCGGGATCAGGTGATGGGCGAGCGCGACGGTGCGGTGCTGATCCGCATCGCCGCTCCGCCTGTCGATGGCAAGGCCAACGCGGCGCTGATCGCCTTCGTCGCCAAGACGCTCGGCGTGCCGAAGGGCAACGTGTCGATCGTTCGCGGCGAGACGTCACGCAACAAGGTGATCCGCGTCGAGGGCTACCGCCCTGCCGACGTGCGCGCGGCGCTGCTCACCACCGCGTAGCGACCAATCTGGATCCGGATCCAGATTGGTCGCTCTGGTGCCAATTTGGATCCGGATCCAGATTGGTCGAATTCGTGCACGTTTTTGTCGGTATCCCCGAGCTGCCGGTCAGATGCCGTGGATCCGCGCGCCCCAGGCATCGGCATGCTCGCGCAGGACGTCGAACCATGCGAGATCCGCGACGGTCTCATCGACGCCGACGCGGCCGCCGATCGCCACGAGCAGGGTGCCGTTGTCGATCTCGATCAGCGGCGGCGCCTCCTGCTCGATCAGCATCGCCAGCGTGACGGGGTCGAGCAGCTCGAGCAGCTGCACCTCGTCCGTCTCGTCCCGCGTCTCGACGATGTACGCCGCATCGACCTCGGCCGAGCCCGTGTCGAACCCGTGCCAATCGTCGAACACGGCGTACGTGCCACCCCACAACGGCTGCGAAGGGCCGAGGCGCAGGCGCAGGCCCTCGCGTCCCTCGAAGCGCACGACCGCCACGGTCATCCACACCTGGTACGAGTGCTTGCCGCTGCGGACCGTGTACGTGTAATGGGCGAGGAAGCCGTTCGGATCGCCGCCAATCGGCCCCACCATCGCGGCGCTCAGCGAGCCGCCCTTGTCCAGCGTCGGCGTCGTCTTCGGATTGCCCGCGCCTCCCTGGAAGAGCAGGCCCCGCTCCCACGCCCACGGCTCGAGCACCTGGCGGATCCGCCGGTCCAGCGCGTGCTTCCGCGCCGAGTGAATCGGGAACCAGATGAGGGCGGCTGCCACCAGGATCGCCGGGCCGTTCCAGAACTGCCAGCCGCGCAGGCCCCAGTCGGCGAGCGCGGCGGCGCCGAGCACCAGCCCGACGACGATCATCGCGATGCCGACCGCTCCCGGCCGCGCCCCGCGCGAGAGCAGCCCTGGCGTTCCGATCGTCTCCACCGTCGCCCCCGCTACGACGCCGGCAGGTTGAAGTTGCCCTGCGGGAGGAGCAGGAATGCGAAGGCGAGAGTGCGACGGAGCATGCGCGGATCGTACTCCGCCGGCAGAAGCCAGTGATCTCCACTCCGCAACCGAAACCCCCTTTCGTCGTGGTATCCCGCGCTCTAGGATTCCGACACCCAACCCCAGGAGGGGAAATGCGCTCCACCCGTCTGCTGCTGATGCTTCTCGCGATCGCAGCCACCGCCCTCACCCTCGCCGCCTGCGGCTCATCCGGCATGGATCCGAGCAAGGCGGTCGAGGAGGCCAACAAGGCCTTCGTCGACCTCGGCGTGACGATGTCGTGCCCCGACTCCGTCGAGAAGGACAAGCCCTTCACCTGCACGCTCACCGGCAAGGACGGCACCGAGGTGTCCGTCGAGATGAAGGTCGCCGAGCAGGACGGCGAGAGCGCGATCGACACCGTCGACCAGGGCAAGTTCGAAGAGGCGCTCAAGAAGGCCGCCGGGCAGTAGGCACGGCTGGACCCGGGTCCAGATGCGCGCCAGACGTGCAGATCTGGACCCGGGTCCAGATTCGCATCACGCGTGCAGATCTGGACCCGGGTCCAGACTCGCAGCCCGCAGACGCAAGCGGCGAGCCCGAACGCCATGCTGGATATGCTGCCCGCGCTGGAGTGGTGTCCGAGTGGTTGAAGGAGCACGATTGGAAATCGTGTAGGCGGGGTTGACTCGTCTCGGGGGTGCTCGGCGCGTGCTGCACGCCATCCAGCACCACCTCGCTACAAGCTCAGTCGAGCTCGGCTACGCCGCGCTCGAGCAGCAGCGACGAGGGCGCCGGCCACACGCGCATTCCAAAGATGGCGCCACGGGGCCGGCTTTCGAATCCCCCCACGGCCCGTGGACGCAAGCGGCGAGCCCAAACGCCATGCTGGATATGCTGCCCGCGCTGGAGTGGTGTCCGAGTGGTTGAAGGAGCACGATTGGAAATCGTGTAGGCGGGGTTGACTCGTCTCGGGGGTTCGAATCCCCCCCACTCCGTGAGGAGCGGTGTTCGCTACCGTTCTCAGACCCCGGGCGTATAGCTCAGCGGTAGAGCGCTCGCCTCACACGCGAGAAGTCCCTGGTTCGAACCCAGGTACGCCCACTCCCCGGGAACGTCTCCCCGCCTCGGGCGGGAGTGCGATGATCCCGGCATGGCGGCGACCCGCAGCACCGCGATCGAGGCGATCGCCGAGATCCCCGATGGCGCGACGATCATGGTCGGCGGCTTCGGGCTGGTCGGGGCGCCGCTGACGCTGATCGACGCGCTCGTCGAGCACTCGACGGCGACGGACCTGACGATCATCTCGAACAACACGGGCGAGGCCGGGCGCGGGCTCGGCCTGCTGCTGCGGCAGGGGCGCATCAGGAAGGCGATCGCGTCGTTCTTCACGTCGAACCCCGAGGCCGTCGAGGCGGCGATGAGCGGCGCGATCGAGTACGAGCTGCTGCCGCAGGGCACGCTCGCCGAGGCGATCCGTGCCGGCGGCGCGGGCATCGGCGGCTTCTACACGCCGGTCGGCGCGCGCACCGAACTGGCCAAAGGTCATGAGGAGCGCGTGATCGACGGCGTCCCCCACATCCTCCAGGCGCCGCTGCGCGCCGACGTGAGCCTCGTCTACGCGACGTGGGGCGACGAGCTCGGCAACCTCCGCTACCGCCGCACCGCGCAGAACTTCAATCCCGCGATGGCGAGCGCCGGTGCGCTCACGATCGCCGAGGTCGCGGAGCTCCGGCCCGTCGACGGCTTCGCGCCCGAGGACATCCACACGCCGCATCTCTACGTCGATCGCCTGGTGCAGAGCACGCTCTCGCTGGCCGACGTGCAGGGGACCGGCGTATGAGCGACGCCCGCGACGTGATCGCCGCTCGCGCGGCGCAGGAGCTGCACACGGGCGAGGTCGTGAATCTCGGCATCGGCATCCCCAACCGCATCCCCGGCTTCCTCGACCCCGACGTCGAGATCTTCCTGCACACCGAGAACGGCCTGCTCGGCGTCGGGCCCCGCCCCGCCGA
>CAZPQP010000123.1:0-6129 GCA_964588635.1 uncultured Bifidobacterium sp. | reverse complement strand
CCCGACCGCTCGGGCCGCGAGGCGATCCTCAAGGTGCACTCGAAGGGCAAGCCGATCGGCGACGACATCGATCTCGGCGTCCTCGCCGGCCAGACGCCCGGCTTCACCGGCGCCGATCTCGCCAACCTGATCAACGAGTCCGCGCTGCTCACCGCGCGCGCCGGCAAGAAGACCGTGACGATGCACGAGCTCGAGGAGGGCATCATGCGCGTCCTCGCCGGGCCGGAGAAGAAGACGCGCCTCCTGTCCGAGGAGGAGCGCCTGATCACGGCGTACCACGAGATGGGGCACGCGCTCGTCGGGCACTTCCTGCCCAACTGCGACCCGGTCCACAAGATCTCCGTGATCTCGCGCGGACAGGCGCTCGGCTACACGATCAGCCTGCCGACCGAGGACAAGTTCCTCGTCACGCGCGCCTCGCTCAACGACCAGCTGGCGATGACGCTCGGCGGCCGCGCCGCGGAGGAGCTCGTCTTCAACGAGATCACCACCGGCGCCTCGAACGACATCGAGAAGGTCACGGCCACGTCCAAGGCGATGGTCATGAAGTACGGCATGAGCGAGAAGCTCGGCCCGCGCGCCCTCGGCCACGACCAGGGCAACCCGTTCCTCGGGCGCTCGTTCGGCGCCGAGGCCGACTACTCGCAGGAGATCGCCCGCGAGATCGACGACGAGATCCGCCGCATCATCGAGGACGCCCACGAGCGCGCCCGCGCCCTGCTGATGGAGCACATGGAGTCGCTGCACCGCCTCTCGAAGATCCTGCTGGACCGCGAGACGATCGACCGCAACCAGTTCCTCAAGCTGCTCGACGGCGTCCCCGAGGACGAGGTCTGGCCCGCCGAGATCACGCAGGACCAGACTCCCGCCGTGGCCGACGACGCGAAGGCCAGCGGCCGTCCGCGCCTGCCGGGCTTCCCGCTGCCGGCCCCGCCGGAAGCGCCGCCCGCCGGGGCCTAGCCGTCCTGCTCGCGTTTACGCGGTGCCGCGGTGCCGCCAGATGACCTCGCCGTCCACGACGACGTCCTCAGTCGGCTTGTCCTTCTTGACGAGCTTGAGCAGGATCGGGAACGTGATCGGACCGAGAGCGAGTGCCACCGCGGGCTTCCAGATCGCCTCGACGCCGCCGTCGTCGTACGACTTGTAGATCGCGAACAGGATGATCGCGATCGGGAAGGACACGACCGCGACGGCGACGGGCCAGCCGCCCGGCACGCGGAACGGACGCACGATGTTCGGCAGCTTCCAGCGCAGGATCAGGAACGTGATGAACTGCAGGATCAGCGCGAACGAGTAGACGGCGACGTCGATGATCACGAGATCGACGAAGGCGTTGAGGCAGAACAGGCTGTAGATCACCGAGCAGATCACGATCGAGATCCATGGCGTGCCGAAGCGGGGGTGCAGGCGCGTCATGAAGTCGGGCAGGTAGCCGTCGCGCGCCATCACGTACGGGATGCGCGACACGCTCAGCAAGAGGCCGGAGAACAGGCCGATCATCGAGATGAAGCCGCCGAAGGTGATCAGCGCCTTGAGCCACTCGCCACCGAAGTCGTAGCCGACGAGCGAGAACGTGCCCGCCGTCCACTCCTCCCACGGCACGCCTGAGGCGAGGCCGGCTACGACGGGCAGCACGTAGCAGGCGGTGATCAGCGGGATCGAGATGAAGAGCGCCAGCGGGAAGTTGCGTCGTGGTCGCTCGATCTCGCCGGCCACGGTGGAGAGGCCGTCCCAGCCGAGGTAGTTCCACATGCCGATCCAGATGCCGGCACCGACGGCCGACGCGACCGTGACGCCCGGCGGATGCAGGGGCACGAGCGGGTTGATGCCCTCGGCGAGCAGCTTCGGCAGGCCGATCAGGACGAGGATGATGAACGGGATCAGCAGAATCGCCATGAAGATCAGCGAGGAGTCGCCGACGGTGCGCGCGCCGCGGATGTTGAGGTACGTGAGCGGCCAGATCACCGCCAGGCAGACCAGCCAGTGCACGTCGAACTCGACGGGGCCGAGCGTGAACAGCGTGTTGGCGCCCGCGCCGGCCGGCTCCCAGTAGACCGCGAGGAAATCGGCGAACAGCACGGGATAGATCGCCATGTCGACCCACGTGGTGAGCCACGACCAGAACGCCTCCTGATAGCCCCAGAATCGACCCATGCCGGCCTTGACCCACTGGTAGTAGCCGCCCTCGACCGGGATCGCCGCCCCGAGCTCGGCCACCACGAGTGCGCTCGGCACGCTGTAGAAGATCGGCAGCAGGAGCAGGAGCAGGATCGCGATGCCGGGACCGGACAGGCTGATCATGTCCTCGAGGCCATACGCGCCGCCCGAGACCGTGAAGAACATCACGCCGATCAGGGGGATCAGGCGCAACTGGCGCTTCGCGGTCGCCGAGACGATGTCGGAGGCCGTCAGCGCCGGCGTGGGGGGAGCCGCCGACATGCGGGGAGCATACGCCTGACTGCTCGGTCAAACCAGTCCGGCGTGGCAATCGCCACATCCGCTCCCCGACCTCCGCTAGGGTTCCCACCCATCGGGGCGCCCCGCTCCGCGCTGCCGTCTGAATTCCAGGCAGCGACCCTCATCCAAGGAACGAATCGATGGCGAAGGCCGGCATCCGCATCGCAGTCACGATGGCTTGCACCGAGTGCAAGGAGCGGAACTACCAGACCAACAAGTCGAAGCGGAACACCCCCGACCGCATCGAGCTGAACAAGTTCTGCCGCCGCTGCGGCAAGAGCACGACGCATCGGGAGACGCGCTAGCCCCCGTGGCCGACGCGGACGACACCGCTCCGAAGAAGGAGTCGCGCCAGGAGCGCGCCGAGCGTCGCCGTCAGGAGCGCGCCGCTCGCACGCGCCCGACGAAGAGCCAGTCCGGCCATTCGGCCGAGCGCACGGGCTTCGGCACCTTCCTGCGCGAGTGCGTGGCGGAGCTCAAGCGCGTCCAGTGGCCCACGCGTCCCGTCCTGATCCAGGCCACGGCCGTCGTGATCATCACCTGCCTCATCGTCGGCGTGTACCTGTACGCGCTCGACTCCATCTTCTCCAGGCTCGCCGGTTGGCTCATCAACCAGCAGGCGGGCTAGTCAACGAGGTCCATCCATGTTCCGCTGGTACGCCATCCACACCTACTCCGGTCACGAGGACAAGGTCCGCCGCAACCTCGAGCAGCGCCGTCGCACCCAGCAGGGCGGCGACGACATCCGCCGCATCGTGGTGCCGACCGAGCAGATCGTCGAGACGCGTGACGGCAAGAAGGTCGAGAAGGAGAGCCGCGTGCTCCCCGGCTACGTCCTCGTGCAGATGGACGCCACGCCCGAGTGCGTCAGCCTCGTGCGCAACACCCCGGGCGTGACCGGCTTCGTCGGCGCGCAGGGCAAGCGCGAGGAGATGACGCTCGTGCCGCTCGGCCAGGCCGAGGTCGACAAGCTCCTCAAGGTCGAGGCCGCCGAGGCCAAGCCGAAGGCCGTCGCCGAGTTCACGCTCGGCCAGATGGTCAAGGTCATCTCGGGTCCGCTCGCCGACTTCGACGGCGAGATCATCGAGATCAACAACGAGTCGTCCAAGCTCAAGGTCCACGTCTCGATCTTCGAGCGCCAGGTTCCGGTCGAGCTCGGCTTCGGCGATGTGAAGCGCCTCGACTGAGGCTGCTCTAGGATTCACCCCGCGTCGCACCCGCGACGCCAGACAGCGGGAGCCCGTACGCCAGGGCGCATGCACCGCAGGAGGTCAAGATGGCCGGTAAGGTCGTCACCATCATCAAGCTCCAGATCCCGGGCGGACAGGCCAACCCTGCCCCGCCGGTCGGACCCGCGCTCGGTCAGCACGGCGTCAACATCATGGACTTCTGCAAGGCGTTCAACGCCCAGACGCAGAGCGAGAACGGCCGCATCATCCCGGTCGAGATCTCGGTGTTCGAGGATCGCTCCTTCACCTTCATCACGAAGACGCCGCCGGCGGCCGTGCTGATCAAGGAGGCCCTCAAGCTCAAGAGCGGCTCGTCCATCCCGCATCGCGACAAGGTCGGCACGCTGAGCAAGGCCCAGCTGCAGTCCATCGCGGAGACGAAGATGGAGGATCTCAATGCCAACGACGTCGAGGCCGCGATGAAGATCATCGCCGGCACCGCCCGTTCGATGGGCGTGGAGGTGGAGGCATGAGCGGCAAGAAGCTCGCAGCCGCGAAGGCGCAGATCGACCGCGAGAAGCTCTACCAGCCGATCGAGGCCGTGCGTCTGCTCAAGACGCTGAACACCGCCAACTTCGACGAGACCGTCGAGGTGCACTTCCGCCTCGGCATCAACGTCCGTCACGCCGAGGAGCAGCTGCGCGGCACCGTGATGCTGCCGCACGGCACGGGCTCCGACATGCGCGTCGCCGTGTTCGCCCAGGGCGAGAAGGCCGCTGAGGCCGAGGCCGCGGGCGCCGACATCGTCGGTGGCGAGGACCTCGCCGCCAAGATCCTCGAGGGCTTCGACGACTTCGACGTCACCGTCGCGACGCCCGACATGATGGTCACCGTCGGCAAGCTCGGCCGCGTCCTCGGACCCTCCGGCAAGATGCCGAATCCGAAGACCGGCACCGTCACGATGGACATCAAGAAGGCCGTCGAGGACATCAAGAGCGGCAAGATCGAGTACCGCACCGACCGCGCCGGCCTCGTGCACGTCGCGCTCGGCAAGAAGTCGTTCGGTGAGCGCGAGCTCGGCGAGAACTACGCGACCGTGCTGGAGGAGATCCTCCGCGCCAAGCCGTCGTCCGCCAAGGGCCGCTACATCAAGACCGTTGTCCTGAGCTCCACGATGGGCCCGGGCATCAAGATCGATCCGTCGCGTGTCCGCGACGTGCTCGAGGAGCAGAACGCCTAACGGCCGACTGACTCCCATCCCGCGTGAACCTGTCGCCAGGGACCGCCGGCAAGGCCCTCCGCACGGAGGGCCGAGAAGACCGGCGCAGGCGGTGCAGTTCGAGCGGAGACGGTTTCGTACCGCCTCTTCGCCGTGCTCGCCGTCCAATCGGCGGGCACGCAGACGAAAGGAGGTGGTACACCAATGCTGAAGGAACGAAAAGAAGAGCTCATCGGCGAGCTCGAGGCCGAGTTCAAGAACGCGTCCTCGATGATCGTCGCTGACTACCGCGGACTCAGCGTGAAGCAGCTCGCCGTGCTTCGCAACGAGATCCGTCCGCATGACGCGTCGTTCTACGTCGCCAAGAACACGCTCGCACGCATCGCCGTGCAGCGCGCTGGCGTCGAGGGCCTCGGGGATTTCCTCACCGGCCCGACCGCGATCGCGTTCTGCAAGTCGGATGCGGCTCCCGTCGCCAAGGCGCTCGCCGCGGCCGCGAAGGAGACGCAGATCCTCCAGATCAAGGGTGGCCTGATCGATGGGGCCGTCCTCGACGCGGACGGCATCAAGACGCTGGCCACCCTGCCGAGCAGGGACCAGCTGCACGCTCAGCTCGTCGTCGCGCTCAACGGCCCGATCCAGGGTCTCGCGAGCACGCTCGCAGCAATCCCGCGTGGCCTCGTGGTCGCGCTCGATCAGATCGAAAAGCAGAAGGCCGCCGCGTAGGCGCGCCGTTCACCAACCCTAAGGAGAAACGATCATGGCTCTCACCACTGATCAGCTGATTGAGGAGATCAAGGGCATGTCCGTCCTCGATCTCAACACGCTCGTCAAGGCCCTCGAGGAGGAGTTCGGCGTCTCGGCAGCGGCTGCTGTCGCCGTCGCGGCTCCCGCCGCCGGTGGCGGTGGCGGCGACGCCGGCGGTGCCGCCGAGGAGAAGTCGTCGTTCGACGTCTTCCTCGCCGACGCCGGCTCGCAGAAGATCCCGGTCATCAAGGTGATCCGCTCGGCCACCGGCCTGGGCCTCAAGGAGGCCAAGGACATCGCCGACGGTGCTCCCGGCATGGTCAAGGAGGGTGTCCCGGCCGAGGACGCCAACAAGCTCAAGGCCGAGCTCGAGGAGGCTGGCGCCACCGTCGAGCTGCGCTAAGCAGTCTCGGTGCCGGCGTGCCGGCGCAGTGGTTCCACGCGAAGGGCCCCGGGGCAACCCGGGGCCCTTTGTCGTTGGCCGACGACGCGAAGGCCTCGAGGTGGCTCGGTCCGAAAGGACCGATTCACCTCGAG
>CAZPQP010000122.1:0-6171 GCA_964588635.1 uncultured Bifidobacterium sp. | reverse complement strand
CGCGGCAGCCGTTGTGGGCCTGCGGGGAGACGTCGCGGACGCCGATGATCTCGAGACCGGCGGCCTGCAGGGAGCGCATGGCGGTCTCGCGACCCGAGCCGGGGCCCTTGAGGAAGACCTCGATCTTCTGGAGGCCGTGCTCCATGCCCTCGCGGGCGCAGAGGTCGGCGGTCACCTGCGCGGCGAAGGGCGTCGACTTGCGCGAGCCCTTGAAGCCGGCGGCGCCAGCGCTCTTCCACGCCAGGACGTTGCCTTCCTTGTCGGTCAGCGCGACGATCGTGTTGTTGAACGACGTCTTGATGTGCGCCTGGCCGACGGCCACGTTCTTGCGCACCTTGCGGCGCGTGCGGCCGCGAGTGCTGCCACCAGATCGACGAGGAGGTGCCATGAAGCTGGAGAGTCCTTTCCTTAACCCTTGCGGCCGCGCGAGACGGTCTTCTTCGGACCCTTGCGGGTGCGAGCATTGGTCTTCGTGCGCTGACCGCGGACCGGGAGGCCACGGCGATGGCGGATGCCGCGATAGCAGCCGATCTCCATCAGACGCTTGATGTTTGCCGAGCGCTCACGGCGCAGGTCGCCCTCGACCTGGACGTTCGCATCGATGTAGGCGCGCAGGCGCGCAACTTCCTCGTCCGTGAGATCGCGCACCTTCTGGTGCGACTCGATCCCGAGCTCCTTGCAGATGCTCTGGGCGGTCGAGCGGCCGATCCCGTAGATGTACGTCAGGCCGATCTCGACGCGCTTCTCCCGAGGGATGTTGACTCCGGCGATGCGTGCCACTGACTACCCCTGACGCTGCTTGTGACGGGGATTCACGCAGATCACGTGGACGATGCCGGAGCGCTTGATCACTCGGCACTTGTCGCACATCGGCTTGACGCTCGGTCGGACCTTCATGAAACCCTCGGGTGTGAATCGGACGGTTGTGCGAGCAGGGCAGGCCGAACGGCCGCACCTGTGCGCGGAGGGGCACCGTAGCAGAGCGTTTCGGGAAGGTGCGTCATACCCGTCAGATCGGCTGGTTGACGATGGAATCGCCGTGCACGAGGGTGAGGACGCGGGGCCCCTCCTCCGTGATGGCGACGGTGTGCTCGAAGTGGGCGGCGAGGGAGTCGTCGACGGTGAAGATCGACCAGCCGTCGTCGTCGATGTGGATCTCGTACGACCCGTCGGTGATCATCGGCTCGATCGCCAGCGTCATGCCGGGCTTGAGCTCGGCGCCGGTGCCGGCCTGGCCATAGTTCTTGACCTGCGGATCCTCGTGCATGGAGCGCCCCACGCCGTGGCCGACGAGATCGCGCACCACGGCGAAGCCGTTGGCCTCCACCACGCCCTGGACCGCCGCGCCGATGTCGCCGAGCCGCCCGCCGACCTGGCACGCATCCACGGCCGCCTGCAGGGAGGCCTGGCAGGTGCGCAACAGCTGCTTCGTGCGCTCCGGGACCTCGCCGATGGCGATCGTGACGGCGGAGTCGCCGACGAACCCCTGGCGGGTGACGCCGACGTCGATCGAGAGGATGTCGCCGTCGGCGAGCACCACCTCGTCGCTCGGGATGCCGTGGACGATCATGGTGTTCGGTGAGGCGCAGATCGAGCCCGGGAAGCCGCGGTAGCCCTTGAACGTGGGTACGCCGCCGGACGCGCGGATATGGCCCTCGGCGATCTGGTCGAGGTCGAGCGTCGACATCCCGGGCCGGGCGGCCTCGGCGAGCAGCGCCAGCGTCTCGGCGACGATCGTCCCCGCCGCGGCCATGCGGTCGAGGTCGCGAGCGGACTTCCGGTGGATCACGCGGGCAGCGCCGCGTCGATCCGTGCGGCGACCTCGTCCGTCGTGCCTGTGCCGTCGATCGCGACCTCGCGCACCCCGGCGTTCCTGTAGTGCTCGCGCACCGGGAGTGTCTGCGCCAGGTAGACGTTGCGGTAGCGGTTGCGCACCACGTCGGGCTCGTCGTCGGGGCGCCGGATCAGCGGCAGGCCCTCGTCGTCGTCGACGCCGGGCGTCTGCGGCGGATCGTAGAGCTCGTGGTACACGCGGCCGTTCTGCGCGGTCAGGCGACCGGAGATGCGCCGGACGACCTCCTCCTCGGAGACGTCGAGGACGAGCACGCAGTCGAGCGGGGTCCCCCGCTCCGCGAGCATCGCGTCGAGCGCGTCGGCCTGGGCGACATTGCGCGGGAAGCCGTCGAGCAGGAAGCCGGTCGCGGCGTCGGGCTCGGCCAGGCGATCGCCGAGCATCCGCACGACGAGCTCGTCGGGGACGAGGTCGCCGGCATCCATGTAGCCCTTGGCCTCGACGCCGAGCGGCGTGCCGCCCTTGACGTTGGCGCGCAGGATGTCGCCCGTGGAGATGTGCGGGATGGCAAGGCGCTCGGCGAGTCGCGGCGCCTGGGTCCCCTTCCCGGCTCCGGGCGGGCCGAAGATGAGGTACGCGCCGGGCACTACTTCAGGAAGCCCTCGTAGTGCCGCATCATCACCTGCGATTCCATCTGGCGCATGGTGTCGAGTGCGACGCCCACGACGATCAGGATCGACGTGCCGCCGAGCGCCTGCGCGACGGCCTGCGAGAAGCCGCCGTACTTGATGAAGATCGTCGGCGCGATCGCGATCGTGCCGAGGAAGATGGCGCCGGGCAGCGTCAGGCGCGTCATGACGCGATCGAGGTACTGGGCGGTCGGGCGGCCGGGACGGACGCCGGGGATGAACCCGCCGTTCTTCTTGAGGTTCTCCGCCTGCTCCGTCGGGTTGAACTGCACCGCGGTGTAGAAGAACGAGAACATCACGATCAGGCCGAATTCGAGTATCAGCGACGCCCATGATGTCGGCGCGAACCAGTCGGCGAGGAAGTTCAGCGCCGGCACGAGCTGGCCGATCGTCGGCGGCAGGAACAGCACGGCGACCGCGAAGATCACCGGGATCACGCCGGCCATGTTGACGCGCAGGGGCATGTACGTGGACCCGCCTGTGGTCATGCGGCGGCCGACCATGCGTTTCGCGTATTGGATCGGGATGCGGCGCTGCCCCTCGTTCACGTACACGACGGCGACGATCACCGCCAGCACGATGATGGGGAGGCTGAGGCGCTGGAACGTGCCGGAGCTGGCCCAGGCGCGGACGCCGACCGGCAGCGACACGAGGATCGAGGCGAAGATCAGCAGCGACTGGCCGTTGCCGATGCCGCGCTGCGTGATCAGCTCGCCGATCCACATCAGGACCGTCGTGCCGGCCGTGAGCGTGACGACGATCAGGATGAACGAGCGCGGCGTCAGGCTGGTGAGCGAGTTGGTCCCGCCGAGCACCGAGCCGTTCTTGAACAGGAACACGTAGCCGATCGACTGCAGCAGCGCGAGGATCACCGTGAGGTAGCGCGTGTACTGCGTGATCTTCTTCTGCCCCGCCTCGCCCTCCTTCTGGAGCTTCTCGAGGCTCGGCAGCACCACCGTCATCAGCTGCATGATGATCGACGCCGTGATGTACGGCATGATCCCCAGCGCGAAGAACGACAGGTTCTGCAGCGCCTGGCCCGAGAACAGGTTCAGGTAGCCGAGGATCGTCGAGCCCGCGCCGCCGCTGAAGAGGTTCTGGATCTCCGCGGTGTTGACGCCGGGCGTCGGCAGCCACGAGCCCGCGCGGTAGAGCAGCAGCATCGCAGCCGTGAAGAGGATGCGATTGCGGAGCTCCGGGACGCGGAGGGCGTTGGCGACTGCGGCGAGCACGATCCCAGCCTACCGGTCCTACTCGGACTCGGCCGACGCGGCGCGCTCGATCAGCACGACGGTCCCGCCCGCGGCCTCGATCTTCGCCTTGGCCGAGGCCGAGAAGGCGTGCGCGTGGATCGTGAGCGCATGGCCGAGGTCGCCCTCGCCCAGGATCTTGACCGGGTGCTTGACGCGGCTGAGGAGACCGGACTGCACGAGCAGCTCGGGCGTCACGACGGTGCCGGCGGGGAACTTCTCGCCCACCGAGCCGACGTTGACGATCTCCGTCTGCGTGCGGAACGGCCCCATCGGCATCGACTTCTTCATGTGCGGACCGCGGAGCTTGCCGGTGCGCATGTAGAGCGGCATCTGGCCGCCCTCGAAGCCGGGGCGCATGTTGTGGCTGCCCGAGCGCGACTTCTGGCCCTTGTTGCCGCGACCGGCCGTCTTGCCGTTGCCGCTGCCGTTGCCGCGGCCCACGCGCTTGCGCGACTTCTGGGCGCCCGGCGCGGGCTTCAGGTTGCTGAGGGTGATGGGCTCGCTCATTTGGCGTCGACCTCCTCGATCTTCAGGAGGTAGCCGACCTGATGCAGCATGCCCTGCAGGCTCGGCGAGTCCTGGTGGACACGCGAGTGGCCGATGCGACGCAGACCGAGCGCGCGCAGCGTGCCGCGATGCTCCTTCTGGACGCCGATCGACGACTTCACCTGGGTGACCTTCACGCTCATGCGGTCACCTCCGCGGCGGCGGCCTCGGCGGCTGCCGCGTCGGCGGTCTTCTTGCGGCTCCCGCCCTGGGGCAGGATCTCGTGGACCTGCTTGCCGCGGAGCGCCGCGACATCCTCCGGGCGGCGGAGGCTGCGCAGGGCGACCTCGGCGGCACGGCAGAGATTGATCGGGTTCGAGGTGCCGAGCGACTTCGCCAGCACGTCCTTGAGACCGGCGAGCTCGAGCACCGCGCGGACGCCGGCGCCGGCGATCACGCCGGTACCCTGCGAGGCGGGCTTGAGGAGCACCTTGCCGGCGCCGTAGACGCCGGTGATCTCGTGGGTGATCGTGGTGTGGTGACGCGGGACCGTGAAGAGGTTCTTCTTCGCGTCCTCGATCGCCTTCTGGATCGCGACGGGGACCTCGTTGGCCTTGCCGTAGCCGACACCGACCTGCTCGATCTCGTCACCCACCACGACCAGCGCGGTGAAGCTGAAGCGACGGCCGCCCTTGACGACCTTCGCGACGCGGTTGATCTCGACAACGCGCTCGTGGAGCTCGCGGCCCTGGGCGTCCGTACCTACGCGGCTAGCCATCAGAACTGCAGACCTCCCTCGCGCGCGCCTTCGGCGAGCGCCTTGACACGGCCGTGGTAGAGGTATCCACCACGGTCGAACACGACATTGCTGACACCGGCGGCCTTCGCGCGCTCGGCGATGAGGACGCCCGTGGCCTTCGCCTTGGCCGACTTGTCGCCATCCTTGACGGCGCGCGAGTCGGCCGCCGCCAGGGTGTGGCCCTTGACGTCGTCGATGACCTGGACGTACACGTCCGAGTTCGAGCGGAACACGGCCAGGCGCGGACGCTCGGCGGTGCCGGTGATCTTGCCGCGGACGCGCCGATGACGGCGGTCGCGGGCTTCCTTCGGAGTGATCTTGCTCATGCGCGCTTACCGACCTTCCGGGCGACGTGCTCGCCCGCATAGCGAATGCCCTTGCCCTTGTACGGCTCCGGCGGGCGCAGCTTGCGGATCTCGCTCGCGACCTGGCCGACGCGCTGCTTGTCGATGCCGCGGATGATGATCTGCGTGGGCTGCGGGACCTCGAACTCGATGCCCTCCGGCGCGTTGTACTTGACCGGATGGGAGTAGCCGAGCGCGAGCTCCAGGTTCTTGCCCTGGGCGGCACAGCGGTAGCCGACGCCCTGGATCTCGAGCTCCTTGACGTACCCGTTCGAGACGCCCTCGACCATGTTGGCGAGGAGGCTGCGGGTGAGGCCGTGAAGGGCGCGATGGTTCGGGCGGTCGGTGGGGCGCTCGATGGTGATCTCGCCGTCACTGACATTGACCTTCATGTCGGGCGAGATGTTCTGCTCGAGGGTGCCCTTGGGACCGGTGACCGTGACGCGCCCGGGGGCGACGTCGATGGTGACTCCGTCGGGGACGGTGATGATGCGGCGGCCGATGCGACTCATGGCGTTACCAGATGAAGCACAGCACTTCGCCACCGACGCCGCGCTTGGCGGCGTCCGCGGCAGTGCAGATGCCGGTCGAGGTGGACATGATGGCGGTGCCGAGGCCACCGAGGACGCGGGGCAGCCGGTCCTTGGGGGCGTACATGCGGCGGCCGGGCTTGGACACGCGCTTGAGCCCGTAGATCACGCGCTCGCGGTTGCGGCCGTACTTCAGCTCGATGACGAGCAGCGGCTGCGGGGTCGCGGCCTCCTCGGACCAGGAGGCGATGTAGCCCTCCTCGTGGAGGATGCGGGCG
>CAZPQP010000121.1:0-6252 GCA_964588635.1 uncultured Bifidobacterium sp. | reverse complement strand
CCACAGGGTACGGGGCGGCGTGCCGCGACGAGGCGACATTCTGGGGCCGGGCCCAGAATGTCGCTGTGCAGCCGGTGCGCCTAGGATTCCCGCATGCCCAACCGCCCCCGCGATCTCATCGGCTACGGCCCCACTCCGCCCAAGGCCAACTGGCCGGGTGACGCCCGTGTCGCCGTCAGCTTCGTCCTCAACTACGAGGAGGGTGCGGAGCGCACACCACTCAACGGGGATCCCGTCAGCGAGACGTACCTGCACGAGATCATGGGCGAGGCGCGCACCACCCGCGATTACAGCACCGAGACGATCTACGAGTTCGGCGGCAAGGTCGGCGTCTGGCGCGTGCTCGACGCGTTCGACGAGGCGCAGCTGCCGCTGACGATGTTCGCCTGCGGCCTGGCCGCCGAACTGAACCCCGCTCCCGTCACCGCCGCGGCGCAGGCCGGGCACGAGATCTGCAGCCACGGCTACCGCTGGTACGACTACGCGAGTGTGCCGGAGGACGTCGAGCGCGACCACATCCAGCGCACGATCCGCGCGCTCGAGGCCGCGGGCGGCGAGCGGCCGCTCGGCTGGTACACCGGGCGCTTCTCGCCCAACACGCGCCGGCTCGTGGCCGAGGAGGGCGGCTTCCTCTACGACTCCGACGACTACTCGGACGAGCTGCCGTTCTGGACCCGCGAGGCCGGCCGCGATCACCTCGTGATCCCCTACACCCTCGACGCGAACGACGCGCGCTTCTCGACGCCGAACGGCTTCGGCACCGCCGAGGACTTCTCCACGTACGTGATCGACGCCTTCAACGCGCTCTATCGCGAGGGCGCGACCACCCCGCGCATCCTCAACGTCGGTCTCCACTGCCGCCTGATCGGCCGGCCCGGGCGCATCGACGGCCTGCGTCGCGTGCTCGAGCACATCAACAAGCACGACGGCGTCTGGACGACGCGGCGCGTGGACATCGCGCGCCACTGGATCGCCGAGCAC
Source organism: uncultured Bifidobacterium sp. (assembly GCA_964588635.1). Taxonomy (GTDB): domain Bacteria; phylum Actinomycetota; class Thermoleophilia; order Gaiellales; family F1-60-MAGs149; genus F1-60-MAGs149. Next base: position 5,271 of record CAZPQP010000121.1, on the reverse strand, counting down.
CCACCCGCGTGAGCGCCACGATCCGCGTCGGCACGTGCGCGTGGGTCGAGAAGGGCCTGATCGCGGACTGGTACCCGAGCACCGCGACGACCGCCGAGGCGCGGCTGCGCTTCTACGCGGAGCACTACGACACCGTCGAGGTCGACTCGTCGTACTACGCGATCCCCGCCGAGCGCACGGTCTACAACTGGGGCCAGCGCACGCCGCCCGGCTTCGTCTTCCACATCAAGGCCTTCGGTCTGATGACGGGGCACCGCGTGCGCCCCGAGCAGCTGCCCGCCGATCTGCGCACCCTGGTCGATGAGGTCACGCCGCAGGGGTACGTCGTGCCGAGCGATGCCCTGCGCGATCGCGTCTTCGCGCGCTTCCGCCGCACGCTCGATCCGCTGCGGGCCGAGGGCAAGCTCGGCGGCGTGCTCTTCCAGCTGCCGCCCTCGGCGATCCCGGGCCGTCACGCGTGGGAGGTGATCGACCACGCGCGCGCCGCGCTGCCCGACGACGAGCTGCTGATCGAGTTCCGCCAGCACGACTGGCTGGCCCCCGATCTGCAGGACGAGACGTTCTCATCGCTGCGCGAGCGCAGCCTCACCTACGTGGTCGTCGACGCGCCCAAGGTGCACACGGCGAACGTCGCGCAGACGGTCATCGCCACGACATCGGATACCGCGTACGTGCGCTTCCACGGACGCAACGCCGCCACCTGGAACAGCCGCGGCGAGGGCGCGTCGTCGCGCTTCGACCACCTCTACTCGGACGCGGAGCTGACGGAGTGGATCGAGCCGCTGCGCCAGCTGTCCCGCGCCACGACCAAGGCGTATGCGATGTTCAACACCAACGCGGACACCCAGGGCCCCGACAACGCCGACCGGCTGCGCCAGCTGCTGCATGATGCGCATGTGCCCGTGTCGCCCGCTCCCGGTCCGGCGCAGGGCGAGCTGTTCCACGTCTGATGCGCCGCCTCCTCCTTCCTCTCCTCGCGCTTCTGCTCCTGGCGGGGTGCGGCGGCGGGGCGACGACGGGCGAGCAGCCCACCACGGTGCAGCCGGCCACGACGGCTGCCGCCGCCCCGACGGCCACGGCCGACGTCTACCCCGCCCGTGGCGAGGCGCGCGCCACCGTCGTCCTCCTGCACGGCTGGAACGACGTGTCGCCCGAGGGCTACGAGCCGTGGATCGAGCACCTCAACGAGACCGGCGTGACGGTGATCTATCCGGGCTACCAGCGCGGCCTGCTCTCGACGCCGGGCCAGATGCTCGCGGGCACCGAGGCGTCGATCCGCGCCGGCTTCGAGCAGGCGCCGCCGCAGGGGCCGGTGATCGCCGCGGGCTACTCGCTCGGCGGCGGCTTCGCCGTCGTCTACGCCGCCAACGCCGAGGCGTGGAACGTGCCGGCACCCGCCGCCGTGTACGGCGTGTTCCCGGCGATGCCGCCGACCGTGCCCGAGCCCTTCGGCACGGTCCCGGAGGCGACCACCGTGACGCTGCTGGCGAGCGAGGACGACCAGGTCGTGGGCACCCTTGGCGCCGATCAGCTGGCGGCCGCCATCGCTCCGCACACCGCCACGATCGACATCCTCGCCTCGACGGCGGCGATCACGTTCGACCACTTCGCGCCGAAGCGGACGGACGCGGCGGCGCAGGAGGCGTTCTGGGCGCCGCTCGACCGACTCGTGGACGAGGTCGCCCCGCGCTGAGGCGCCGCAGGCCGCGCGCCCCACGGCGCGCGAAGAGGAGGGGGCATGCGCACCGCTCTCCCCTCTCTCGCCGTCTCCAAGCTGGCGAGCGCATGGGAGGGTCCGCCCCCGGACGCCATCGCCGTCGACGCGGGGACGGCCGACATCTTCCGCCCCATCGGCGACCCGCGCGCCACGGTCGTGCTCCTGCACGGCTGGAGCGATCGGTCGCCGCGCAACTACCTGCAGTGGATCCGCCACCTCACGGGCAGCGGCGTCACCGTGGTGTTCCCGCGCTACCAGGCGAGCCTGCGCTCCTCGCGCCGGCAGATGCTGGCGGGCGCCGTGGCCGGCGTGCACGACGGACTCGCCGATCTCGACTGCGCGGAGCTCCCGCTGATCGCCGCGGGCTACTCGTACGGCGCCGGCCTCGCCGTCGTGGCGGCCGCCGAGGCCGATCGCTGGGGCATCCCGACGCCTGACGCCGTCTACGGCGTGTTCCCGTACTACGTGCGCGGCCACGATCGCGGACCGCTCGTCGTGCCGCCGACGACGACCGTGACGATGCTCGTCGGCGATCGCGACCAGGTCGTGGGCGAGCGCGGCGCCACGTCGATCGTGGAGGCGATCGCGCCCCATCCGGCCGCCGTTCGCGTGCTGGAGTCGGACGACGCGTTCACGTACGGCCACCTCGCCGTGCTGCAGAGCACGCCCGCCGCGCAGGACGCGTTCTGGGCGCCGCTCGACCGCATCGTGGATCGTCTCGCACCGCGCTGACCCGCGAAGAGCAGGGCAGCCGTACCATGCGACTGCACCCTCCCCGTGTCGCACCAAGCAATCGAGGACCCCATGACGCTCGCCGCCGATACCGATCCCAAGCTCCAGGCCTACGCCCATCCTGAGCGCCTCGTCACGACCGACTGGCTCGCCGAGCACCTCGGCGACGACGGCCTCGTCGTGATCGAGTCGAACGAGGACGTGCTGCTGTACCGCACGGGCCACATCCCCGGCGCCCACCACGTCGACTGGCACCTCGATCTGAACGACGACGTGATGCGCGACTACGTCTCGCCCGAGGCGTTCGCGGCGATGTGCAGCGCACGCGGCATCACGCCCGACTCGACGGTCGTGGTCTACGGCGACAACTTCAACTGGTGGGCCGCGTACGCCCTCTGGGTCTTCAGCCTGTTCGGCCACGCCGACGTGCGCCTGCTCGACGGCGGGCGCGCCAAGTGGATCGCCGAGGGCCGCGAGCTGACGACCGACGCGCCGAGCGTCACGCCGAGCGCGTACCCCGTCGTCCCGCGCGACGACGCCACGATCCGCGCCTTCAAGGAGGACGTGCTCAAGCACATCGGCAACGGCCCCCTCGTCGACGTGCGCTCGCCCGGCGAGTTCTCCGGCGAGCTGCTGCACATGCCCGACTACCCGCAGGAGGGCGTGCAGCGCGGCGGCCACGTGCCGACGGCGCAGAACGTCCCGTGGAAGCGCGCGGCCAACGACGACGGCTCCTTCAAGACCGCCGACGAGCTGCGCGGCATCTACGAGGGCGAGCTCGGCATGGCGCCCGGCGATGACGTCGTCACGTACTGCCGCATCGGCGAGCGCTCGAGCCACACGTGGTTCGTGCTCACCCACCTGCTCGGCTTCGAGCACGTCCGCAACTACGACGGCTCGTGGGTCGAGTGGGGCAACGCCGTGCGCGTGCCGATCGAGAAGCCCGCGTGAGCGAACTGCCCCCGCGCCTCGGCGAGATCGTCGCGGAGTTCCAGGAGGTCGATCGCACGGAGCGCCTCGACCTCCTGCTCGAGTACGCCAACGACCTGCCGCCGCTCCCCGAGCGCTTCGAGGGGCAGGAGCTCGAGCGCGTGCACGAGTGCCAGACGCCGCTGTTCGTGCAGACGGAGGTCGAGGAGGGCGACGTCGTCCGCCTCTACTTCGCCGCGCCCGACGAGGCGCCCACGTCGAAGGGGTTCGCCGGGATCATCCACGCCGGCCTCGACGGCTGCACGATCGACGAGGTGCTCGGCACCCCGTCCGACTTCGCCGCCGGCCTCGGGCTGGCCGAGGTCGTCTCCCCGCTGCGCATGCGCAGCGTCGGCGCCATCCTGGCGCGCGTCAAGCGCCAGCTGATGGAACGCGCCGCCGCGTAGGCAGCGCGGCTAGCATCCCCTGATCACCAACGTCCCCGTAGAGGTGCACCGAGACATGAGCGCGACCGCAACGAAGATCCTGCCGAACTACATCAACGGCGGCTGGGTGCCGTCCACCAGCTCCGAGCTGCTGGACATCACCAATCCCGCCACCGGCGAGGTCCTCGCCCAGGTCCCGCTGTCGGGCGCCAACGACGTCGACGCGGCCGTCCAGGCTGCGCGCGCCGCCTTCCCCGGCTGGAAGGCCAAGAGCACGATCGAGCGCGCCCGCTGGCTCTTCGGCTTCCGCGAGCAGCTCGTCAAGCGCGCCGACGAGATCGCCGCGACCGCGACCCGCGAGATGGGCAAGACCTATCCGGACGCGCAGGCCGAGGTGGCCCGCATGATCGAGATGGTCGAGTGCGCCACCGCGATCCCGACGACGATGCAGGGACGCATCCTCGAGGGCGTCGCCACGAAGATCGACACCGAGACGATCCGCCAGCCCGTCGGCGTCTGCGCCGCGATCACGCCGTTCAACTTCCCGGCGATGGTCCCGATGTGGTTCCTGCCCTTCGCGATCGCCTGCGGCAACACGTTCATCCTGAAGCCGTCGGAGCAGGTGCCGATGACGCAGCAGATCGTGTTCGAGATCATCCACGAGCTCGGCCTGCCCGATGGCGTCGTGAACATGGTCAACGGCTCGCGCGACGTCGTCAACGGCATCCTCGACCACCCGGGCATCGATGCCGTCTCGTTCGTCGGCTCGGCCTCGACCGCCGCGTACATCTACGAGCGCGCGGCCGCCAAGAAGAAGCGCGTCCAGGCGCTCGGCGGCGCGAAGAACTCGATGCTCGTCATGCCCGACGCGATCATGGACAAGACGGCCGACAACATCATCGGCTCCGCCTTCGGCGCCGCGGGCCAGCGCTGCATGGCCGGCTCGATCGTCGTGGCCGTGGGCGGCGCGTGGAAGGATCTCGCCAAGGAGCTGATCCCCCGCACCGAGGCCCTGACCGTCGGCGACGGCATGGAGTCCGGCACGAGCGTCGGCCCCGTCGTCTCCTGCGAGGCCCGCGACCGCATCCGCGGCATGATCGACAACGCCCTCGCCGCCGGCGCGACGCTGGCCATCGACGGCCGCCAGACCGGCCTCTCCGAGGAGGGCGCCTACGTCGGCCCGACGATCGTCCAGGGCGTCACCGCCGACATGGAGATCGCCCGCGAGGAGGTCTTCGGACCGGTCCTCAGCATCGTCGAGGTCGACACGCTGGCCGACGCGATCGCGTTCGTCAACGGCTCGCGCTACGGCAACGGCACGTCGATCTTCACCGAGTCGGGCGCGGCCGTCCGCCGCTACCGCCACGAGGTCGAGGTCGGCATGATCGGCGTCAACGTCGGCGTGGCCGCCCCGGTCGCGTTCTTCCCCTTCTCGGGCTGGAAGGACTCGTTCCTCGGCGACCTGCA
>CAZPQP010000120.1:0-6262 GCA_964588635.1 uncultured Bifidobacterium sp. | reverse complement strand
CGATCCAGGCCGCCGACGGCCGGCGCATGTCGAAGTCGCTCGGCACGGGCGTCGATCCGCTCGACCTGATCGACCAGTACGGCGCCGACGCCACGCGCTACGGCCTGCTCAAGATGTGCTCCACGCAGGACGTGCGCTTCGCCGAGGGCATGATCGACGAGGGGCGCGGGCTGGCCAACAAGCTGTTCAACGCCACGCGACTCGTGCTGCTCAACGCCGATCCCGAGGCGCTACCGACGGCCAACGGCCTGCTGTCGGCCGACCGCTGGATCCTCGACCGCCTCGCGGCCACGATCGACGAGGTGACGGCCCAGTACGAGGAGTTCCAGTTCTCCGCCGCCACCAAGACGCTCTACGCGTTCATCTGGAACGAGTTCTGCGACTGGTACCTCGAGGCGATCAAGGCCCGCCTGTACGGCGATGACGCCGCGTCCAAGCGCGCGGCGTCGGAGACGGCGCTGCTCGTGATCGAGCGCACCCTCGGCCTGCTGCATCCGATGTGCCCGTTCGTGACGGAGGAGCTGTGGTCGTTCCTGCCGAACCGCGACGGCCTGCTCGCGGTCTCGGCGTTCCCGACCACGGACGGCATCCCGCGCGATCCGGCAGCCGCCGCGACCGTCGGTGCGATCATCGAGGCCGTCACCGGCCTGCGTCGCCTGCGCCAGGATGCCGACCTCGGCCCGAAGGCGCCGCTCACGGCCACGCTGTCCGGTGATGCCGACGCGCTGCGTGCCGAGGCGCCGCTGCTCGCCGCACTCGGCGCCATCGAGCTCGTCGAGGCCGCGGCCGATGGCCCGGCCGTCCCGCTCCCGGCCGGAACCGCCACCCTGCACATCCAGGGCGACGGGCTCGCCGGCAAGCTGCGCGACCGCCTCGCCAAGCGGCTCGAGGAGGCCCGAGCGGAGGCCAAGAAGGCCGAGTCCAAGCTGGGCAACGCGAAGTTCGTGGAGCGTGCCCCGGCAGAGGTCGTCGCGGAGGAGCGCGAGCGCGTGGAGCGCTTCACCCGCGACGCCGCCGAGCTCGAGGCGCAGCTCGTGGCGCTCGACGCGGGCTGAGCCTGATGGATCGAGCCACCGAGATCCTGCAGGGCCGCACGATGTTCGGGATGGAGCTCGGACTCGAGCGCATCACCGCGATCCTCGACCGGCTCGACAACCCGCAGCGGTCGTTCCACGCGATCCACGTCGTCGGCACCAACGGCAAGTCCTCCACGACGCGGTTCATCGCCGCGGCGCTCGCCGCCCAGGGGGCGAAGGCCGGCGCGTACCTCTCGCCGCATATCAACGGGTGGCACGAGCGCGTGCTGATCTCCGAGCCGCGCCGTCTGCCCGCGCCGATCGACGCCACGGCCTTCGCCGATGCGATCGAGGTCGCCGAGGCCGCCGCGGTCGCGGTCGACGCCGAGCGCGGGGGAGCGTGCACGCAGTTCGAGGTGCTCACCGCCGGCGCGTTCGTCGCTCTGCGCGAGGCCGGCGTCGAGGTCGCCGCGATCGAGGCCGGCCTCGGCGGCCGACTCGACGCCACCAACGTCCTCGATGCGCCCGTCGTCGTCCTCACCGGCGTGGCCCTCGAGCACACGGAGCATCTCGGCGATACGCGCGAGCTCATCGCCGCGGAGAAGCTCGCCGTCCTGCGTCCCGGTGCCGTGCTCGTGGCCGGCGGCATGGACGAGGAGATCCGCCCGACGGTGGAGCGCCTGGCCGCGGAGCACGGGGTGGCGCGCGCCCTGCTGGTGGCGCCCGGGATGCTCGACGACGAGCTGCCCGATCTCACGGCTGCGGGCACGTTCCAGCGCGGCAACGCGATGCTGGCGCTGGGCGCCGCGGCGGCGCTGGTCGGCGAGGAGTTCCAACCGCGCCCGGCGATGGAGGCGATCGCCAAGGTCGTCGTGCCCGGCCGCCTCGAGGTGGTGGGGCGCTATCCGCTCGTCATCCGCGACGCCGCGCACAATCCCGACGGCGCGCGCGTGCTGGCGGGTGAGCTCGAGCTCGCACTGCGCGGCGCCAAGCCGGTGATCGGCGTGGTGGCCCTGTTGGCGGACAAGGATGTCGATGGCGTCGTGGCGGCGCTGGCCGGCTCGTTCGACGCCGTCGTGGCCACCGCCACCGCCTCGGAGCGCGCCCTGCCCGCCGACCGGCTGGTCGCCGCGTGCGCGGCGCACGGCATCGAGGCCGAGGTCGTGCCGGAGCCCGAGGCGGCGCTGGCGCGGGCGCGCTTCCGCGCGGGGTCGGCTGGCGCCGTCGTGATCTGCGGATCGCTGACGCTGCTCGAGGAGCTGGCCCGCTAGACCAGCAGGCGGCCGAACGTGTAGCCGAGCACGTAGGCCAGCGCGATCATGCCCGCGAGGATCAGCAGGGCGAAGATCAGGACGCTGGGACGACCGCTCACACGCCGGATCGTACCGGGCGACCTGCGCCCCGTGATGCTGCCCGCGGTCATGATTCCGGCACGCCGGCACCGCTGGCGCCCGACTACGAACGCACCAGGGGAACCATGGAGACCACGCTCGTCCTGCTCAAGCCCGACGCCGTCCGCCGCCAGCTGATGAGTGAGATCATCGGCCGCTTCGAGCGCCGCGGCTTCACCTTCCGCGGCATGCGCCTGCTGCAGCTCGACCGCGCGACGGCCGAGAAGCACTACGCCGAGCATGCGGAGCGCCCCTTCTTCGGCGAGCTCGTCGACTTCATCACGTCCGGCCCGATCGTCGCGCTCGCCCTCGAGGGCAACGGCGCCGTCGCGACCGTGCGCGACATGATGGGCAAGACCAATCCGCTCGACTCGGCGCCGGGCACGATCCGCGGCGATCTGGCCCTCGAGCTGGCCGAGAACATCATCCACGGCTCGGACTCCGTCGAGTCGGCCGAGCGCGAGCTCGCGATCTACTTCCCCGACGGCCTGCTCTAGGTCCTCGGTTCAGCGCGGCGCGGGCGCCTTGGGCGCCCGCGTCCGCTTGCGCACGAAGCGGCGGCTCGCGTCGTCGCCGCCCTGGGGGTCCTCCTGCGGCGGCTCGTCTCCGTCGTCGTCATCATCCTCGTCGGCCCAGCCGCGCGCCAGGTAGAGGAAGGCGCAGCCAGCCGCCCCGGCGAACAGCAGCGCGACGCCGAAGACCGTCTCGGACGAGACGATCACGATCGAGCCCATGGCGACGCCGAACGCGAGCAGCGCCACGGCCGCGAGCAGGGACATCACGCGCGGCGAGACGTGCCGCTGCGGCGGCCGCGAGCGCGCGGCGACGATCAGCGCCACCAGCAGCACGATGACCTCGATGACGATCACGGCGCAACCGTACCGGACGTCGCCTGCCATGATCACGATCGTGGGGCATGGCGCGCGTGAACTGACGATGATCGAGCACGACCTGGACGACGTCGGGGATGTGGTCTTCGAGCCCACGACGCCGGTGCAGAAGGCGCTCCGGATCGTCGTCTGGCTGGCGATCGTCATCGGCACGCTCCTGCTGCTGCAGGCGCTCGGCATCGACCCGATCGGCTGGGTGCGCAGGGTCTTCACGACGATGGAGGACATCGAGCCGCGGTACCTGATCGCGGGCATCGTCTTCCAGACGGCCAACCTGCTGCTCGTGGGGTTCGCCTACGTCGCGATCTGGCGTTCTGCCTATCCGAAGGCGAGCAGGATCCCGGTCGGCCAGATCGTCGCATGCTTCGTCGTCTCGATCGCCCTCAACAGCGTGCTGCCGATGAGCGTCGGCTCGTGGGTGATGCTCTTCATGTTCCTGGCGATCATCCCCGGGGCGACGGCCGCGGGCATGGCGTCGGGCTTCGGCGTGAGCAAGATCTTCTTCTTCGTGGTGGGCATCGTCACCTACGTCTACCTGTTCCTGACCATCTCGGGAGCGCTCAACGAGGCGATCGGCGGTATCCAGAACCACCTGCCGGCGCTGATCGCGATCCTGATCGCGGTCGTGGTGCTCATCGTCGTACTGCTGAAGACGTTTCGTCAGAAGGCCATCGACAGCGTCAGAAACCTCAAGCAGGGCGCCGCGATCATGCGCACGCCACGCGTGCTGATCCTGCTCGTGCTGCTGCCGCAGGCGGTCGGCTACGGCTTCCAGATCCTCACGACCGCCGCGTTCATGCGCGGCTACGGGATCCCCGTCTCGATCGGCAACATCATCCTCAACAACGCGGCCAACTCGCTCGCGACGCTCACGGCCGTCACGCCCGGCGGCGTGGGGGCCACGCAGGGACTCACGACGATCGCCCTCAACGGCGTGGCGTCGCCGATCCAGATCGCGGGTTACTCGCTCGCCCAGCAGCTGATCCTGACCGCGTGGAACTGCGTGCTCGCCACGTTCCTCGTGCTCGTCTTCTTCGGGTGGAGCGGCGGAAGGCAGATCGTCACCAACTCGCTCGTCAGCGCGCGCAGGGACATGCACGACAAGCGCGTTGCGAGCAAGCAGGCCAAGGCCGAGCGGAAGGCCGCCAAGCAGGCCGGCGTCGAGGCGGGGGCGCCGCATGGCGTCGACGGGACGGCGACCCCGCCGGATCAGGAGTAGGGACCGGCCGCCGCAGGGCGGGGCGGGACCAATGGGGGATGACGGGTTTCCGCCAGATCATCCGCACGCGTGCCGGGTGCGAACGTTCATATGCAATTCTGATGCACGTCATTAGAACACCCTATGAAAGGATCCGAGCACATGAGCGTCACCGATGAGTTCCTCGAAGCCAACAAGGCCTACGCAGCGCAGTTCACCAAGGGCGACCTGCCCATGCCGCCGGCGCGCAAGACGGCCGTCCTCGCCTGCATGGATGCCCGTCTCGATCCGGCCCGCGTGCTCGGCCTCGAGGAGGGCGACGTGCACGTGATCCGGAACGCGGGTGGCGTGGCAACGGCCGACGCGATCCGCTCGCTCGCCATCTCGCAGCGCCTGCTCGGCACCAGCGAGATCGTGCTGATCCACCACACCGATTGCGGCATGCTCACGTTCAAGGACGACGAGTTCCGCCAGGGCATCGAGCAGGAGACCGGCCAGCGCCCCGAGTGGGCCGCGGAGGCGTTCCCGGATGTGGACGCCGACGTCCGCCAGTCGATCGTGCGCATCAGGAACAGCCCGTTCGTGCCGCATCGCGACAAGATCCGCGGCTTCGTCTATCACGTGGAGAACGGCACGCTCCGCGAGATCGATCCGGCCTAGACGCACGACGCGACCGCGGTGCCGGCTCCGCCTCCCCGGGCGGGCACCGCGGTCGTGATCGCCGGACGCGAGGCGCGCGGTATCCTCGCTGCGTGGCTGCGCCGGAGATCATGCTGTTCAGCGCCGACCGCGCGCTGCGCCCGGTGGACATCTCCGACATCGAGCGGCGGGCGCTGCTCGTGCCGCACGTCATCGGCGTGGCGCCTGGACGCACAGCCTCGCTCGTCGAGGTGACGTACGACGCGGAGCAGCTCAACCCCGAGCTCCTGCGGCTCCAGCTCGAGAGCCCGTACCTGCGGCTCGCCGGGCGGGAGCCACTCGGCCGGCGGTTGGCCGCCGCGTTCGCCCCGCGGCGCATCGGCCACACGATCTCGCTGCTCGCGCATGCGCCGAACCGCGTCGCGATCGGCTTCGTCGCGGCCACGTTGGTGCTCCTGCTCGTCGGGGTCGTCGTCGAGCGCTTCTCGTTCGACGCCGCGCTGCCGATCTGGGCGCTCGCGTTCTTCACCGGCGGCTGGTTCTCGCTGCGCACCACGATCGGGTCGCTGCGGCGCGGGTCGCTGGACGTCGATCTGCTGATGCTGATCGCCGCCGCGGGCGCGTACTCCGTGCGGGCCTTCTGGGAGGGGGCGGTGCTGCTGTTCCTGTTCTCGCTCGGCAACGTCCTCGAGGAGTTCGCCCTCGGCCGCACCGAGGCCTCGATTCGCGCGCTGATGGACCTGCGACCCGAGACGGTCGTGATCAAGGACGCCGGCGGCACCGAACGCACGCTGCCGATCGACGCGATCGAGCCCGGCATGATCGCGATCGTCCGGCCGGGCGACCGCATTCCCGTCGACGGCACGGTCGCCGACGGCCGGTCCGCCGTCGACCAGTCGGCGATCACGGGCGAGTCGATGCCGGTGCCGCGGGATGCCGGCGATCCGGTGATGGCGGGATCGGTCAATCTCGACGGGTACCTCGAGATCCGCATTGACCGGCGCGCCGACGAGACGGTGCTCGCGAAGGTGATCGACCTCGTGCGCGATGCGCGCGAGCAGCGGGCACCGGCTCAGCGCATGCTGGATCGCTACCAGCCGATCTACGTCGTCGGCGTGCTCGGCCTCT